>NZ_JBFRKH010000026.1:0-44823 GCF_041469265.1 Shewanella sp. 10N.286.51.B2 | reverse complement strand
GCCAGAGCCAGAGCCAGAGCATAAACCTATTACAGCGGCTTTACCTGCAACAGGTGCATGGGCAAGTGATGCATTTACGGCTTTAGTTTGCCAATATGATGCAAGTGCTGAACTACAGGCCCTGCATCTGAGTTTACTCAGTATTATTAGTCACAGTTACAAGTTACGTAAACAAGCTGATTACTGCCAATACGGCGCAGGTTTGACCCAGCGTTATCAGTTAGCTTATCAACAGTATCGCCAGCAAAACGCCACTGCTGCAGATGATAAAGGCATAGGCTTTATGCAATTATCAACCATGCTCAATGATACTAAGCAATTTGATAAAGCCATTGAAGTCTGTCAGCAGGCCATTGATTATCAATTAACAGATGGAACTGTTACCGGTTTTGAAGGTCGAATTAAGCGTATCGAGAAAGCAAAATCTAAAGCGAGTAATTAAGTGAATTGAATAAGACTAGGTAATTGGCTTTAACCATGATTTAGGTTATTAGGTTTTACCATGATCTAGTACAATGGCACTATCGTATGGAAAAGCGGACTTAGGTTCGCTTTTTTATTGCCCTAAAAGTGTTGGAACTGAATGTAGCTACTGGAATCCTGTAGCTAAATATTGAGATTAAAAGTGCAACTTAGGGTGAAAATAAGCATGCTTAAAGAGGTTTAAATGATGAATCGTAAAATGCGTAATACGCTGTTTTTATTCATGGCTATCATGGGGCTAACCGGCTGTATTCGTACCCCAGAATGGACACTGTTTTATTATGCGGATGAAGCCAAAGCGCCGCAGCAACCCATCAACGCCAAATTTATAGCAGGTTATTACGATACGCTTGAACAATGCCAAGCTAAAGCCAAGGGCATGCTGAGATTAAGCGGCAAAAACAGCCATCCACTGGATGCTAACCAGCTAGAAAATGCCACCGCAATACCGGTTGCCATTGATAAAGGCTATCAATGCAAACAGTTATGCCAAGTCAATGATGACAATGTCATTATCTGTCAATAAAACCTTGCCAGTAGTGAGTTATTAGCCTTCGCCATCAGGCTATTGTAGACCCAAGGAACAGGTTAAATGCAGTTTAAACAGGATTATTTTGAACAACTGGAAGGCTTTTATTCGCAGGTCTATCCATTGCCTATCAGTCAACCCCATTGGCTGGCTTGGAGTGATGACGCCGCCAAATTAATTGGCGCGCAAAGAGGCCAACTTAACGCCCAAGGTGATGATGAATTACTGCTGCAACTGTCAGGTAATCACGCTATGCCTGGGGCAAGTTACTATGCGCAAGTTTACAGTGGCCATCAATTTGGTGGTTATAGCCCACGATTAGGGGACGGGCGCTCAATTATTCTCGGCGAAGCGCAGGCAAACCCTAATGCTACAAGTAAAACAGCTAATAACGCGTCAGCTTGGGATGTGGCCTTAAAAGGGGCTGGGCCAACACCTTATTCTCGCAGTGGTGATGGTCGGGCGGTTATGCGTTCCGCGGTAAGGGAGTTTTTAGCATCCGAGGCCTTGGCGGCATTATCGATTCCGACCACCCGAGCATTAGCGGTGATTGGCTCTGACTTACCGGTATGGCGTGAATCACAAGAAACTGCGGCGATTACAGTGCGTTTAGCCAAAAGCCATATTCGTTTTGGTCACTTTGAGTATTTTTGCCATAGCGACCAAGGTGGTAAAGATAAACTAATTCAGTTACTAAACTTCACCATTAAGCAGCATTACCCGCATTTAACTCAAGATTATCAAGGCTATAAAGCCTGGTTTACCCAAGTAGTAAAAGATACTGCTATTTTAATCGGCCACTGGCAAGCGGTAGGCTTTGCTCATGGGGTACTTAATACTGATAACATGTCGATTCTTGGTGACAGCTTTGATTTTGGCCCATTTGCCTTTTTAGATACTTTTAAAGAAGACTTTATTTGTAATCACTCCGATCCCCAGGGCCGTTATGCCTTTGGTCAGCAACCTGGCATTGGCCTGTGGAACCTGCAACGTTTAGCCCAAGCATTAACGCCCGTCATTGAGTCAGATGATTTAGTGGCTGTGCTGAATACTTATCAAGCTGAGTTAGTGCAGCAATATTTACTGCTCATGCGCGCTAAAATGGGCTTGAGTGTCAGTGAGCAAACCACGGCGCAAGCCCAAGAGCAAGATAAAACCGACTTAGATCTCATTGGCCGATTTTGCCATGTGTTACAGCATAATTTATTGGACTATACCAATACTTTCAGGGCGTTTGGTCAGTTAGACATAACCAGTGTCCACGCCAATATTAGTGATGAGATAATCGATAGACCCAAATTTGACGACTGGTATAAAAGTTATCAGCAGCGGGTTGGAAAGGTTGATGATATTGACCAATGGCAAGCACAGCGTAATAGTGTGAATCCCAAGTATATTTTACGCAACTACTTAGCCCAAGAAGCCATAGTGGCGGTGGAAGAAGGCGACAATAGTAAATTGTTAGAGCTGCATACTCTGTTAACTCAGCCCTATGCTGAGCAACCAGAATTAGACCATTATGCCAATAGACCACCCCAATGGGGACAAGGCTTAATCATGTCTTGTAGTAGCTAGTCAGTCATAGTAACAAGGTATTTAAGCAACTTATTTAAAGGAACATCATGTTATTGCGTTCGGTGCAATTAGATAAAGCCTCGCTGAGCATTTTAATTTCAGCAGAAATAGATTTTGAGCAGTTTGAAGCGTTTGCTGAGCCCTTAGCCTTGGCAATGGATTGTGATATTCGCGATCGCTTATGGGGCGCAGATAGGCACCAATGGCAGCTTAATTTTGAAGGCAGTCAGCTGTGGCTTAACTATGAGTTTTACGGCGATATTTGTTGGATATCAACGGAAGTAGAAGCCGATCTTGAAGTGCTAGAATATTTAATCACCTTGCTACAACCGCTGATCACTGCCAATGCGGTAAAGGATACACATGAATAATGACAATGCTGACAACGACTATCTAGATAATGACGAAGATATCGATAGTCAGGAAAAGTCGGGTAATGTAATAGAACCGGAATCACATCTTAACGATATCGCGCCAAAGGCTAGTGCTGACGAGGCTTGCTTTCATTATCAAGCCTTAACGCCTGATTTAATTCTCGATGCCATTGAGAGTGTTAACATCTATCCTGAAACGGGGTTGCTGGCGTTAAATAGTTACGAAAATCGGGTGTATCAATTTCGCTGCGATCGCGGTAATCGTTATGTGGTGAAGTTTTATCGCCCCCATCGCTGGAGTGATAATCAAATTCAAGAGGAGCATGATTACGCACTCGCGTTAGCTGCTGAAGATATCCCCATTGCAGTACCTGTGATTGTTGAGGGTAAAACCCTGCATGAATTTAAAGGTTATCGTTTTACTTTATTTCCCTCTATTGGTGGCCGCGCATTTGAGGTGGATAACCTTGATCAACTTGAAGCCGTTGGTCG
Source organism: Shewanella sp. 10N.286.51.B2 (assembly GCF_041469265.1). Taxonomy (NCBI): domain Bacteria; kingdom Pseudomonadati; phylum Pseudomonadota; class Gammaproteobacteria; order Alteromonadales; family Shewanellaceae; genus Shewanella; species Shewanella sp. 10N.286.51.B2. The sequence continues at coordinate 41,370 of NZ_JBFRKH010000026.1, read as the reverse complement.
CTTTATTGGCCGGATACATCAATATGCTAGTAAAGAGAGCTTTCAATATCGTGAGCCCTTAAGCTGCCAAATTTTAGGGGATGATGCGCTGCAATATTTACAGCAGTCAGGGCAAGTGCCTGAGGCCATTAGTCAGCAGTTTTTCACTGTCACGCAGCAAGTGTTGGCCAAGGCCAAGTCTGTATTGGCGCAGCATCAATTTCCGACATTACGGCTTCATGGTGATTTGCATCCAGGCAATATTTTATGGACCCCAGATGGCCCAGGTTTTGTTGACTTAGATGATGCTCGCCAAGGACCTGCGGTGCAAGATATTTGGATGATGCTCACTGGTGATAGAGCCCAACGGTTATTACAGCTAGATGTATTACTTGAAGGCTATGAGGAGTTTTGTGATTTTGACCACAAGCAACTTAAGCTGATTGAGCCGCTGCGGGCATTGAGAATGATCCATTACAATGCCTGGCTAACAAAACGCTGGCAAGATCCTGCTTTTCCAAGGAACTTTCCATGGTTTGGTGATATCAAATACTGGGAACAGCAAACATTAGCGTTTAAAGAGCAACTTTCAGCGCTGGATGAAGAGCCATTAAGCTTGATGAGTTTTTAATTGAGTAATTGGCAAACCATAACGTAGATTGTTACAAATGATCCTGATAAGGTCTTGAGCATAAGAGATAATCTACATTATTATAGATTTAGATAAATTAGCGTTAACTATGCTACGGCATAATTGAGATTGCATACTAAAGGAAACAAGATGAAAAAAGCATTATTAATGGCTGCAGCGTTACTATTAGCCCCAATGGCGGCAACCGCAGCAGACTATAAAGAAGGTGTGCACTACACTGTGATTAACGAAGGCCCAGCCACATCAAAGCCTGAAATTACTGAGTTTTTCTCATTCTTTTGCGGGCATTGTTACAGCTTCTCAAAAACTGTAGTACCAAAAATTGAAGCGACCCTTCCAGAAGGTGTGGCTTTTAATCAGGCACACGTTGAGTTTATTGGCGCAGATATGGGCGTAGAAATGTCACGTGCTTTCGCTATTGCTCATCAGCTCAATGTTGAAAAGAAAGTTGAACCAGCTATTTTTGCTGCAATCCATGACAAAAAGCAACGCTTCACCAACTTAAATGATATCCGTATGGTGTTTATTGCTAACGGTGTTGACGGTAAAGATTTTGATGCAGCAGCTAAGTCTTTCATGGTGAATGCGCAAATGTCTAAAATGAAGCGTGATACTCAGAATGCAAAAATTTCTGGTGTGCCTTCGTTAGTGGTTAACGGTAAATACCGTGTTGAGGCAGGTGCGATTAAGTCTTACGATGAGCTATTAGACATCGCTTATTACTTAGCGACAGCTGACAAGTAACATGAGGGTTTAACCTCCCACGTGACAAAAGGAGCCAATGGCTCCTTTTTTTGTATCTTTAATTTATTAGTGGCTGAAAAAGAGCAAAAAAAAACCGCATGTTTTAAAATTTGCATTTTAAAACAGTGCGGTGTTGAGCCAATTGGCTCATTATTTACCCTGAGTAACGAAGTCACTTTACCAAGGTGTCAAAAAAATGGCAAGCGTCATTTTACTGGCTTGTTACGTTTTGTTTACATTGAGTTATTTTGAAGCGGAAAAAGATCGATTTTAATGAAACTCTTTTGCGGTTTTTTTGTCCAAATTTGAGTTGTAAAATGAAATATAGCCAAAGGAGTCTCCATGAGAAGGTTTCCGGTATATGCACCTAAACTCATCGTTAAACATGCGCGAATTTTTTTAACTGGGGTGATTTGGGTAAAAGACTTAGGGTGTTTAGAGTTTAGAAAGGGGCGTTTTTTAATGCCGAAAAAAAGCCTGCCAAAAGTAAAGCAGGCTGTTTCTGAGCTTAACCAAATGCTAGTAGCTCAGCATGTTGAAACTAACACAGTTTAGCTTTCGCTATTGAGTAAGCCGACAAGGCCATTCACTTTATCGTTCCAAGAGTTTAGGTCTTGTTGCAATTGCTGATTAGTCTCAGTCAATTGAGCATTCTTTTGCTTCTCTTCTTCAAGCTCCATTTTTAGTAGCTCTGCATTTTCAAGAGTTGCCTGGATTTTGGCTTCCAGTTGGGACAGTAATTCAAGGCTCATATCGGGAGTCCTAATAGTTTCTGGATGGAATGCTGATTCTAGCAGTGACTGGGGTTTAAGGAATAGCCAAATTCGTTAAGTGGTTAAAAAAAGAACGACTTTGGCTACTATTTTGTAAGCTTTATCCATCTGTCAGTGTGAGTGGCTTGTTTTAAGCTAAAAACCGCCACATCCTGTGCTTTTTCAGTGAAATGATAAAACTTTATTTGTTGCGGTTTACCATGCTTTAACGGCTAATTTTATGGTTTTAATTATTGTGAACTTCGATTGACGCTTAATTGTGCTCCACTTTATCCATTTGCTTGACATTACATCTGATGATTCATAGTCTGCTAGCATTGTTTTTAAGGTGGTAGCAAATGGACATCAAATATAATTTAAAAGCGGCATCGTCGCGTCGTACTGAGCAGTTTAAACCAGAAGGCAATGTAGGCTTTGGTAATCTCAGAACCGATCATATGTTTTTAATGGATTATCGAGATGGCCAGTGGTGTGACCCTCGCATTGAGCCTTATGCGCCGTTTGAAATGGCCCCGGGCGCCATTGCGCTTCATTATGGTCAGTCCATCTTTGAAGGTGCTAAAGCGTTTAAGCATGACGATGGTGAAATCTACACCTTTAGACTGGATAAGAATGCCCAACGTTTAAATACCTCTGCAGATATCTTATGTATTCCTAACCTTGCTGAAGACATTCAACTGCAAGCCATTAATGCGCTTATTGATGTCGATAGGCTGTGGTTTCCAATGCAAGATGGCGCATGTTTATATATTCGGCCTTTTATTTTTGCTACCGAAGATCGTTTATCAGTGAGCCCAAGCTTGAACTTTACTTTCTGCGTGATCTTAAGCCCAAGTGGTGCTTATTACGCTGATGGGGTGAATAAAGCGATTCGATTACTGATCAGTAAAAAATTCCACCGCGCGGTATCAGGCGGCACGGGGGCATCAAAAGCGGCCGGTAATTACGCAGCATCGTTAAGAGCGGGGCAAGCCGCTGCTGAATATGGCGCTGCCCAAGTGTTATATCTTGATGCGAACAACAAGCAGATTGAGGAAGTGGGCGCAATGAACCACTTCCATATCCTCAAAGATGGCACTGTAATTATCCCGACGTTTACTGACACTATCTTAAAGTCCATTACCTCGCAATCTATGCTAGAAATTGGCCATTTATTGGGATGTGAAGTGCGCCAAGAAACCATTATGCTGGACAAATTTATCGCAGATATCGAAGCCGGTGAAATTGTTGAAGCGGGCGGATTTGGTACTGCAGCCGTGGTATCGCCAGTGGGCTCGTACATCTTTGAAGATGGCCGTATTGTTACAGTTGGTGATGGTGAAGTTGGCCCTTGCATCAAGCGTATTTATCAAATATTTACCCAACTGCAAAAAGGTGAGCTTGAAGGACCTGAAGGCTGGGTTAAGCGTGTTGAGCGTGTCGCGCCATAGCTAAACTGAATAAATTCAGACAATAAAAAAGGCTCATTTGAGCCTTTTTTATTGCTTGGAGTATAGGGTTTAGCTGTGTCGATTTTTATTGAATCGCTTTAATGCTATGCTAGTTTTTCCTGCTGGTTATCTAATCTTAGCCTTGCTAAACAGTCCTCAGCAGTCAGTGGTTTACTGAGTAAAAAGCCCTGCACTTGATCGCAGCCTTCATGCTTTAAGAAGTCAAATTGCGCCTCAGTTTCAACGCCTTCTGCCACGACATTGAGTTCAAGGCTGTGGGCCAGAGTAATAATGGCGCTGGTAATAGCGGCATCATCAGGATCATCAATAATATCGCGGACAAATTCTCTATCAACTTTCAAGGTATCGATAGGGAAGCGCTTTAAGTAACTTAAACTTGAGTAACCAGTACCAAAGTCATCAATGGCAATGGTAAGGCCTAGGGCTTTTAGCTGGGCTAATACTGTGACTGAGTCTTGCGGGTTACCCATGATCATCGACTCTGTCAGCTCTAACTCCAGAGCGCTGGCGGGTAACCCTGATACCGCAAGGGCCACTTCAATAGTGGAAATAATATCGGCTTTAAGTTGTCTTGCTGATAAGTTAACAGCCACAGAAATATGCTCAAAGCCTTGTTGATGCCATTCAGCTAATTGATTGCAGGCCTGATCAATGGCCCAATGGCCAATGCCGTTAATCATCCCGGTTTCTTCCGCTAACGGAATAAATTCCACTGGTGAGATAAATCCAAGGGTTTTACTTTCCCAGCGCAGTAGGGCTTCAACGCCAATAATCCGCTTGGTTTTAATGTCAAACTTGGGCTGATATACCAGATACATTTCATTATTTTGAATCGCCTGTTTAAGGCCTGCCTCAAGCTCTACATGACGGGTGGCATATTGGTTTAAATCTTCAGTGTAAAACTGGAAGTTATTACGCCCTAAAGATTTAGCATGGTACATGGCAGTATCTGCATATTTAATTAATGAGGTACTGTCGCTGGCATCATTAGGGTACAAACTAATGCCGATAGAAGGTGATACGGTAATATTTTTATCATCCAATAAGAACGGACTCTTAAAGGCGTTTAATACTTTTTCTGCCACAACAGCAGCAGATTTTATTTTGCTGAGCCCTTCAAGAATAATGGTAAATTCATCGCCACCGAGACGAGCAACAGTATCGCCATCGCGCACCGAGTTTTGCAATCGAATCGCCACCGCTTTTAATAATAAATCCCCCACATGATGACCCATGGAGTCATTAATGTGCTTAAAGCGGTCTAAATCCAAAAAGAATAACGCCACAATATCTTTAGAGCGATGGGCTTTGGTGATCGCCTGATTAAGCCTGTCTTGAAATAGGGTGCGGTTTGGCAAGCTGGTGAGCGGATCGAAATTGGCTAATATGCGTAAGTCTTCTTCGGCTTTTTTACGGGAGGTAATATCAGTAAATACCGCAACAAAGTGGCTCGTTTCACCTTTAGTATCGATGACCTGATTGATCTCCAGCCACGCCAAAATGCTTTTTTTATTTTTAGTGCGGATATTAATCTCACCCGCCCAATGTTTTTTTCGTAACAGCTGTAATTCAACGTTATGATAAAAGGATCGAGACTGTTTACCATAAGCTAAATACAGGAAGTGTTTACCTACAATGGCTTTATGGTCAAAGCCGGTAATACGGCTAAACGCGGGGTTGACCGTGCGAATACGGTAATCCAGTTCGCCAACCACTACGGCTTCATTCATGCTGTGTAACACTTGGCTAGAAAGTTTTAACTCATTTTCAGTTTCTTTTCTGACGGTGATATCTTTATGAGTTCCCGCCATGCGAACCGGTTTATCTTGTTGATCCCACTCAACGACCTTACCGCGATCAATTAACCATATCCATTTACCTGGCTGCTTCTCTACTCGGTATTCTGCCTCAAAAAATTCTGCTTTCCCGGCTAAATGGTCATTTAGCTGTTGAGTCACGCGGGCTTTATCTTCTGGGTGGATATGAGTGATCAGTGCTTGATCGTCATCTGCTACTACCCGTTGTGAGGGCACGGTATTGGTGCGGTAAACTTTATTGTCGCGGATATTCCAGTCCCACATACCGTCGCCAGAAGCCCATAATGCTAGCTTTAAACGTTCTTCTGAAGCGCGGATACTGATTTCAAACTCACGTTGTTTTTCACGCTTTAATTGCTTTAGGTATATGAAAAACGTCATTAGCAACATCATCGCAATGCCATAAACTACGTAAGCGCCTTTACTTAGGTAAAAGGGCGGCACCACAGTAAATTTGATGCTAAAAGGCGGCTCTGTATAGGGATTATCCTCGAGGGTAAAACGCACTAATAGTTCAAATTCTTTGGGGGGTAAGTTGCTAAAGCTGATCTCATTTAATTGATTTAACTCAACCCAATCATCATTGTGACCGACTAATTTGTAACTCAGTTGCTGTAACCCAGGGTAATTAAAATTCAGTGTACTGACAGTAAAACCAATGGTTTTATCAGAGTAGGGCATTTGTAATGCTGGTGGCTGTTGCAAATTTAATAATGGAAAATGCTGCTCACCCAAATGATAACTGGTTAGGGCTATTCTAGTGTTAGGTCTTTTAGCTGGAACCAATAGTGGATTAAATTGATTTATGCCATTAACGCCGCCAAACCACAGCTGGCCATCAGTATCGTTAAATTTAACCCCGCCGTTAAACTCCGCAGCTTGCACTCCATCAAATGGGTTGAAGAACATATACTCTAAACTAGTCGATACTCTGGCGATACCAGAATTGGTACTAAGCCACAGGTTTTGAGCATCGTCTTCTAACATGGCATAAACCGTGTGCTGCTTTAACGGTTCACTTAAGGGCTCAAATTGCAGTTGGTTATTAGTGGTTTCGATAACTTTATCGACGCCGCTATGGGTTGCCATTAATAAGTCACCAGCGGCAGTGACAATAAAATCTCGAATACGATTATCACTGAGTGTGCTAGTGTCGGCTGCTTGGCGACTTTTGAGAATGAGTTCTTGAGTGTCAGGTTTTAGTCTGACTAAGCCTGCCATTGTGCCGAGCCACAGGCTGTTGTTATGGTAAGTAAGGGACAATATTGGGCGCTTACTGGGGACAAATTCAGTCTGAAAATCAAAATTGTATTGATGAATAACCTCTTCACCTGGCAATACAAAATATAAGCCGTAGTTACTAGCAATCCAAAGTCGGCCGCTATCATCTTGAGCAAATTTACGGATCAGCAGCGAGTCTGAAGCGCTATTATCAGCTAAAGGCACAAATGACAGCTGCTGATCTGGCGTTAATTGTGCCAGCCCGTGATTAGTACCAAACCACAGATTACCGTCTTGGGTTTGGGTGATGGCATGTACAGTTAACGGGTACTCTGCTTCATGTACATTAAGGGCCTGAGCAAATAGGTCGTTGTAGTAATAAAAACTACCTTGCTGCTCATCAAATAGTTTTAAGCCTGCGCTTTCAGTGCCAATCCATAAACGCTGCTGATCATCACGAAAAATCGCCCGGATCATATTGGCCATTTTAGGCTTGCTAGGATGGAGTTCGTAAATATGGTTAAAATACACTTGATTGAGGTTAAGCTTATTAATTCCTGAGTAGCGAGTGCCTAACCATAGGTTACCGTCTTCTGCGAGCATGATGCTTTGTAGATTGTCTTCGCTAATAGATTGGCGACTATTGGGATCGTATTTATGGATGCGGCTGCGCCATGTATCACCAATTAAATCCAATTGAATTAACCCAGCGTTTGCGCCAATGGCCCATATTTGTTTATCACCATTGATGACAAAGTCTTTTATTTGATTGTATTTTTTAGTTTGGTTATTGATCCAAATTGTGGTTTGTTCGCCGCTAATCAGATCGTAGCTGATCAGTCGATTGCTAATCGCTAACCACACTGCACTTTTATCATGACTGGTTTTTATACTATTGACCCGCAGGTTGGGTGGGATATCTAAGCGGATAATGTTTTTGCTATCAATGGCGTAAGTGCCACTGGCTTGGGTGCCAACAAAAATATATTTGTCATCGATATTGGCGATACTGGTGATATGAGGATCGATAGCATTATTTAAGCTTATTTTTGCTATTTTATTGGTATGCAGTGATAGGGTGAATAAACCTGATTGAGTCCCTATCCACAAACTATTATCAATTAACGTGAGTTTAGTTAGCTTTAAGTCTGTTAACCCTTGGGCACTCCCAAAATGAGTAAACTCACCATTACTGAGGTTTAAACGGCTGAGTCCTTGGGAAAAGGTTGCCACCCATAAGTCACTATCAGATGATTGCAATATATCGGTAATGTAATTGCCGGCAATACTGGTGGGATTATTACTGTCGTTAACAAACACATCAAATTGAATGCCGTTATAACTGTGTAAGCCATCTTGAGTGCCAACCCATAACATGCCTGAGCTATCTTTGAACAGTTTAGTGACAGAGTTTTGATTTAAGTCGTTAGAGGCTTCAAATTGTTCAAACGCTAACAGGTGATTGTCATTAAGTGGGCTAATTGCATAGACGGAAGCTGACATTGAGGTGAAGAGCACCAAAATGCATAAGCATGTTTTCAAGGCTAAGGAAAAACGTAAATTCAATCTGCACCTGTAATAATTATAATGGGTAAAGAATGATGCCAAATTGCACATTGTTAATTAATATCTAATTTATAAACATGCTTACAACAGGGCGTACCGCTAGTTTATTTGTATATGTTGCCAGCGATTTAAAGTTTTTATTGTTGAATTATAACCATATTACGCGAGTAATATAGTTTTTTTCAAATTACATTTAAGTTTGCTGATTTTATGCTTGTTGAGAAACTGTTGTTGGCTTAACTGTTTTGATGAAGCTTGTTGGTTTAAAAACAAAAAACACGCAATTAAGCGTGTTTTTAGGCTGATTTTAAACAGTACTATTTGGGCGTAGATGTGTCATTAAGGTATTTTTTATAAATACCATCTAACTGCTGATCCTTCTCGAACCAAACTTGGTTTAACCAGCGCTGAAATTCAACTCGGGTTTCAGGATTAGAGAAATAATCTTCAGCATCCACTTTAGGTACTGGCATTTGCTCAATTCTGACCACAATTTTTTTAACACGCCCAGACATGACCTCATACAAAGCGCCTTTCTCTGTGTCAGCATCAGGATAAGCCAAGGTCATGTTAAGTAACCCAGTAAATTGCTCGCCCATTGCCGAAAGGGTAAAGGCAATGCCGCCAGCCTTTGGCCTTAACAAATGTTTATAAGGCGACTGTTGGCGCTTGTGTTTATCTGCAGTAAAACGGCTGCCTTCCACATAATTAATAATTGATGTTGGGAAATGCTTAAATTTTTCACATGCCTTGCGGGTGGTTTGTAAATCTTTACCCTTAAGTTTTGGATTCTTCTTGAGCTTAGCAGGGCTAGTTCGGTTCATGAACGGCATATCTAATGCCCAGCAGCCTAAACCCAGAAAGGGCACAAAGATTAGCTCTTTTTTAAGGAAAAACTTCAACATAGGAATATGGTTACGCAAGATATAGGTTTGCGCTGCAATATCAAAGCCACTGACATGGTTACTGATCAACAAATACCAGCCGCGTTCATCCAGGCCTTCAAGCCCCTCAATATCCCACTCTATTTTAGCAATGAGAAATAAAATACCGCCATTACAGCTTGCCCATGCCCACATAAAGCGGTTCATTAAGCGAGTAAGTGCGTTTCTTGCTGCAACTACAGGAACGACCAGCTTAATGACGCCACCAATACTAATGAGGCCTGCCCATAGTGTGGTATTGATGATCAATAAACTGCTACTAATAAAAAAGATGACTGGACCTGGTAAAAAACCTAGCATGTAGCTAAATACCTCTTATTTGTTTTCTTCAGCCATAAGGCTGATTTTTTTATCTTTTTCTTGCCAAAGTTGATTTAACTGAGACTGAAAATCAATTTTAAACTGCCTATCATTACTATAGTCACCTTTTAAGGTCGCTGGGATATCAGAGATGTGAATATCGACATAAACCTCAGTTAACTCGCCGCAAATATACTCCCAGTAGCTTGGCACTTTATTAGGGTAGTAAATGGTGACATTAACTAACTTGTTGATGTGTTCACCCATAGCATCTAAAGCAAAGGCCATTCCACCGGCTTTGGGCTTCAGCAAGTGCTGAAAAGGCGAAGCTTGCTTTTGGTGTTTTTGCGGATGAAAACGGGTGCCTTCAACGAAATTCATCACGCTGACAGGCTTATGCTTAAATTTGTTGCACGACTTACGGGTAATCTCAATGTCTTTACCTTTAAGTTTTGGGTTCTTTTTCAATTGTGCTGTCGAATAACGACGCATAAAGGGAAAGTCTAACGCCCACCAAGCAAGCCCTAATATGGGAACAAATATGAGCTCTTGTTTTAAAAAAAACTTTAAAAATGGGATCTTACGATTAAAAACACGCTGAAGTACTAAAATATCGACCCATGACTGGTGGTTAGCTATAACCATGTACCATTCTTTTTCAGAAAACTGATCATCACCGCTTAGTTTTATGGTAACGGGATGAAAAATGGCTTCGATAACACCATTAACACTGATCCACGCACTGGCACAGTTATCTAAAATATAACTGCATATTTTACGAATAACATTAATGGGTAATAGTTTGAAAATACTAAAAATTAGAATGGGTGTAACCCAGACGATCGTATTTATGACATAGCAAATAAATGCTATAGATCCTTTAATTTTTGCTAACAGCGGCATCTAGCTCTCCTGTAAATGGAAGCTTATGTTACTCCGTGATAGCCTTCGGCTCAATCCACTGAACAATAATATCGAAACTTTTTGTGATTTTTCAGGTAATCACTCGATATTTTAATGCGTTAGCTATTTATTGTTGGCTCAAACGATTCATTAACCTGTCCATTGCCCTGTAGCCAAGTGCTTGTGCTATATGCCTTCTTTCGGTGGTTTCAGACTGTTGCAAGTCTGCAATGGTGCGTGACACCCGCTGAATTCGATGGAAACTTCTGACGGATAAGCCCAATTGTTGAATACTCTGTTCGAGAAACTCTAAATCGCTTTGGCTCATGGCTAAGTGTTGTTTCAATTGGGTTGGGCTTAACTGGCAATTAATCACGCCTGCACGGCTGAGTTGTTTTTCCCGCGCTAGCTGCACTCGCTTAGCAATGGATTGGCTACTTTCGCCTATTTCTTGGGTTTGCGTTAAGGTGCCTGCAGGCAGTTTAGGGACTTCTATCGTGAGATCGAATCTATCTAAAAATGGCCCTGATAAACGGGATAAGTAACGTTGAATTTGGTCAGGCGTTGCGCGAGAGTTTTCAACATCACCGCAAGGGCTAGGGTTCATCGCCGCGATGAGTTGAAAGCGACTAGAAAAGGTTACTTTAGCGGCAGCCCGCGAGATAACCACTTCACCAGACTCCATTGGCTCACGCAGGCAATCTAATACTTTGCGCGGGAATTCCGCAATTTCATCAAGAAATAAAATGCCTCTATGGGCTAAGGATATTTCCCCAGGTTTTGGCACGCTGCCTCCGCCCACTAAGGATATTGATGAACACGTATGATGTGGCGCTCGAAAAGGCCGCTCTAAAAAGGCTTGGGGTTTAATATTAAGTCCTGCAACCGAATGAATCGCAGCAACATCAATGGCCTCTTCATAGGTAAGCTTGGGCAGTAGCGGGATTATCCGATTGGCCAGCATACTTTTACCTGTACCGGGCGGACCAATAAATAGGGTGTTGTGACCACCTGCCGCTGCGATTTCCAGCCCTTGCTTAGCTTGGTATTGACCAATCACTTCGCTGAGGCAGAGTGCGTTTTCTGCTAAAGGTTCTTCAAACCATTCCAATTGCTGATCAACCAGTGGTAATTTTGCTTGGCCGTGCATAAAGGCTGCGAGGTTTTGCAAGTGAGCGACTAAGTGGGTTTGCGGGTAACCCACTAACTCTGCTTCATGGCGGTTATCTAAAGGGATGAATAATTCATGCTGTTGATTTTTAGCGGCAATAATAGCGGGCAGAATACCAATGCAGGGCCTTACTTGTCCTGACAAGGCTAGCTCACCAATAAACTCACATTGGGCTAACTGGGTATTAGGAATTTGCCCCGAGGCGGCCAAAATACCAATGGCGATAGGCAAATCATAACGGCCACCTTGCTTGGGTAAATCAGCTGGAGCCAAATTGACCGTTATTCGCTGCATGGGGAATTCAAAACCAGCGTTTATTAAGGCACTACGAACTCGCTCTCTGGCTTCTTTTACTGAGGTTTCAGGTAACCCCACTAAATTAAACGCAGGCAAACCATTACTAAGATGTACTTCGACAGTGACTTTAGGCGCTTCTACGCCGCAACAAGCGCGGGTGTTTACACAGGCAATAGCCATTAACAAATCCTTTTGTTTTGTGTGCTGGAATTTAGTAACTATTTAGTTAGTTTTTAAGCTTTCTAAGTGTAGCAGCTAAAATCAACAGTGCGATTTTAGCTGCTGTTGATATTTGAGAGGCTTAAATAACTTCAAGAAAGGCTTTTAAAATAGGTTCTTGAGTGCGTTTTTCTTTGCAGCAACAACCTAATTGAAAGGGGGCGATATCTTGTGGTGATTCAAGCCGCTGTAAGCGTTCTCGCACTGGGCTATTTTCGACTACCACATCAGGACTAATACTGACGCCACAGCCCAAGGCCACCATCGAGGTTATTGCCTCTTGCCCCGAGACTTGCGCATAAATATTTGGCTTGAAGCCCATGGCTTTAAACCAATTATCAGCGCGGCGTCTGCCAGGCCCATGGTCGGGGACAATAAAAGGCAGCTGCGCCCAGTCTATGGGTTGTTGCTTAATCATGCTTTGGGCTTGGCATTTTATGGTGGGCGCATATAGATGCAGCGGCACTTGGCCGATTTCTTCAAAATGTAGGCTTGCTGGCAATGAGTCTGGTAAGGCGATAATGGCAACATCGGCGCGATTATGTTGGATCTCTGCTACTGCATTGGCCGCATCCCCCGTGTTCAAGGTAATTTCCACATGAGGGTGCTCACGTCTAAAGCGGTCAAGCAATGCAGGTAGGTGACTGTATGCGGCAGTGACTGAGCAATATAAGTTGATACGACCGTGAAGTAAGGGCTGCTCGGGGTCAATGCGGCTTTTCAAACTTAACCACTCAGCTAAGGTGTGTTCGGCAAATTGCTTAAATTCATTGCCCGCATGGGTAATGCTGACACTGCGATTGTCCCGCTCAAACAATTTACAACCCACTTCTTCTTCAAGGCGCTGCAATGCGCGGCTTAATGTTGACGGGCTCACATGGGTTTGCTGGGCTGTTTTGCCAAAATGCAGGCTGTCGCATAAGTGTAAATACAGTTTTAATGCACGAATATCCATGTTGTAGCCTTAATAAAATCAGTGTCTTGAAATCAATTTGTTCAGATATGCGGGATATATCAATAACGTTGCAAAAAGTGAAACGTAGTGTGCCGAATATATCATTTTGAGCAATCATGAGCTTACGCTATAGTGATCTCAATCACAACTTCTGGATAGTTTGGCTGCCAGAATGGAGTGTCTCAAATTTCTGAATTAAAGGTGGTATCTCAGATGGCTAACTATTTTAACTCTCTGAATTTACGTCAACAATTAGCTCAATTAGCACAATGCCGCTTTATGGATCGTACTGAGTTTAGCGACGGTTGTAGTTTTATTAAAGATTGGAATATCGTGATCTTAGGTTGTGGGGCACAAGGCCTAAACCAAGGTCTGAATATGCGTGACTCAGGCTTGAATATCTCTTTTGCATTACGTCCGCAAGCGATTGCTGAGAAACGTGCATCATGGAAGCAAGCAACTGATAACGGTTTTAAAGTAGGCACTTTCGAAGAGCTTGTTCCTGCTGCTGATTTAGTGCTTAACCTAACACCTGATAAACAGCATTCAAATGTTGTTAATGCAGTAATGCCATTGATGAAAGAAGGTGCCACATTATCTTACTCTCACGGTTTTAATATCGTTGAAGAAGGTATGCAGATTCGTTCTGATATCACTGTTGTTATGGTTGCGCCTAAGTGTCCAGGTACTGAAGTACGTGAAGAATACAAACGCGGTTTTGGTGTCCCAACACTGATTGCGGTTCACCCTGAAAATGACCCGAAAGGTGATGGCCTTGCCATTGCTAAAGCTTATGCAAGTGCAACTGGTGGCGACCGAGCGGGTGTTTTATTGTCATCATTCATTGCAGAAGTTAAGTCTGACTTAATGGGCGAGCAAACAATCCTTTGTGGCATGTTGCAAACCGGCGCCATTCTTGGTTATGAAAAAATGGTCGCTGATGGTGTTGAGCCAGGTTATGCAAGTAAGTTAATTCAGCAAGGATGGGAAACTGTCACTGAAGCACTTAAGCATGGCGGCATCACTAACATGATGGATCGTTTATCAAACCCTGCCAAAGTGAAGGCGTTTGAAGTTGCTGAAGAGTTGAAAGAAATTCTTCAACCATTATTTGAAAAGCACATGGATGACATTATTAGTGGTGAGTTCTCTCGCACTATGATGGCAGATTGGGCCAATGACGATGCAAACTTACTTCGTTGGAGAGCAGAAACCAACGAAACAGCATTCGAAAATTCACCAGTATCAGATGAACACATCGATGAGCAAACGTATTTTGACCAAGGTATCTTCTTAGTTGCCATGATCAAAGCCGGTGTAGAGCTAGCGTTCGATACCATGGTTGCAGCAGGTATTATTGAAGAGTCGGCTTATTACGAATCACTACATGAAACGCCATTGATTGCTAACACCATTGCACGCAAACGTTTATATGAAATGAACGTAGTTATTTCAGATACTGCTGAATACGGTTGTTACTTGTTTAACCATGCAGCAGTGCCGCTATTACGTGACTACGTAAAAGCAATGTCACCAGAGTTATTAGGTGCTGGTTTAGCTGCGGGTTCAAATAGCGTTGATAACAAGCGCTTAATTGAAGTGAATGAAGCGATTCGTCATACCGATGTTGAGTTTATCGGTGCAGAATTACGCGGTTACATGACTGATATGAAAGGTATTGTTGAAGCTAACTAATTTTTGTTGATTGTGTTGTGAAGTACCTGTTCAGCTACGTTTTCGGGCAGGCATCAAACTTTTGTAAAGTTAAAACTTGCATAAAGTAGAAACAATCAATCAAAAGCTTAGGCTGGTTATCACGGATTTGTGTTGACCATCATAGCTTTAGATTTTGTTGTTGTTTGCATTGTCTCGGCAGGGAAGCTGAATTTTTTTTGACAACACAATTTTATGTTGTGTTTATAAATCGCTTTATGGTACTCCTATAAAGGATGAATTATAAACAGTCTGGCAAAGTGCGAGACCTTATAGCAACATTAACAAATATTTTTTAAGACATTTTTAGGATTCAGTCATTTATGTTTAACCAAGCTGCCCAGCTCATTATTGTGATTATTACCGTCGTGATTATTAAATCACCGCGGGGGTGGAGTTTGGCAAAAAGACTGAGTTAGAAAGTCAACATTTGCAAAAACCCCCGCTCCGAAAGGAACGGGGGTTTTTTAGTTTTAGGGCTGCAAATACTGGGCACATTAACAATACAGAGCGTGAGAGATGCATATGGAATCAGGGCAAAAAATGAGAGGCGCGGACGCAGTCATTAAAGTATTGGCCGCACATGGTGCAACCACAGTATTTGGTTACCCAGGTGGCGCTATTATGCCAATTTATGATGCTCTGTATGGTAGCCCTGTTACCCACCTGCTGAGTCGCCATGAGCAAGGCGCTGCATTTGCCGCTGTGGGTTATGCTAGAGCCAGCGGTAAAACGGGAGTCTGTTTTGCCACATCAGGCCCAGGTGCGACTAATTTAATCACCTCGCTTGCTGATGCATTACTGGATTCTGTGCCTTTGGTGGCGATTACAGGCCAAGTTTCAACGGCAGTGATTGGCACCGATGCTTTTCAAGAAATTGATGTTCTTGGTATGTCATTATCGTGCACCAAACACAGCTTTATGGTGACGGATATCAATGAGCTTATCCCGACACTTTATAAAGCCTTTGAAATTGCCGCATCTGGCAGACCCGGCCCTGTGTTAGTTGATATTCCCAAAGATATCCAAATAGCTGAGCTTGAATACAAAACTCCAATACTCAGCTTTACTGAAGAACCCGCAGCTGAGCTAAGCGCGATAGATGCTGCTAAAGCTCTAATACAACGTGCTAAAAAGCCTATTTTGTATGTTGGCGGCGGCGTAGGCATGGCGGGCGCAGTTGATCATTTGCGTCAATTTATCAATGAAACGGGTATGCCTTCAGTGGCGACCTTAAAAGGTCTTGGCAGTATTGAACATGGCTGCAAAGGTTACTTAGGTATGCTCGGTATGCATGGTGGTAAAGCGGCAAACTTAGCCGTGCAAGCCTGTGATTTATTGATTGTCGTTGGCGCAAGATTTGATGATCGGGTCACCGGGCGATTAGCCACCTTTGCTCAAGATGCCAAAGTGCTGCACCTTGATATCGATATCGCAGAAATCAATAAGCTCCGCCAAGCTGATGTATCAATTTCAGCAGATTTAAGACAGGTGTTACCCGCGTTATCAATGCCGCTTTCCTTAGCGCCATGGCAGCAAGAAATTGAAGATTTATATCAGCAACACCAATGGGATTATCAACATCCGGGTGAATTGATTTATGCCCCAGCAATGTTACGCCGTCTAGCAAACAAATTACCAGAAGACAGTGTTGTCAGCTGCGATGTGGGCCAACACCAAATGTGGGTGGCACAGCATATGTGGTTTCGCCGCCCTGAAGATCATTTATCCAGTGCAGGTCTTGGCACTATGGGCTTTGGTTTACCCGCTGCTATTGGCGCACAAGTGGCGCGTCCAAATGCCACAGTGGTGACGGTATCTGGTGATGGTTCATTTATGATGAACGTTCAAGAGCTCACCACAATTAAGCGCCGCAAATTGCCGGTAAAAATATTACTGATTGATAATCAAAAATTGGGCATGGTTAAGCAGTGGCAACAACTGTTTTTTGAACAACGTTATAGCGAAACCGATTTATCAGATAACCCAGACTTTGTGTTAATGGCGTCGGCATTTGATATTCCTGGCAGAACTATTCATCACGCCGATCAAGTCGAAGCCGCACTCGATGAAATGTTAAATACCCCAGGACCTTTCATGCTACACGTAGCCATTGATGATGCGTTTAACGTGTGGCCATTGGTTCCGCCAGGGGCCTGTAATAGCGACATGATGGATCAAATGGAGAAACAAACATGATGCATTCAGTTGAATTAACCTTACACAACCAGCCAGAAGTGCTGGAACGAGTGCTAAGAGTGACCCGTCATCGTGGTTTTAGCATTATCAATATGAATATGCAGCTCAACGAAGCAGGTAGCGTCACGCTGCATTTTGATGTCAAAAGTGAGCGAGTGATTGAATTGCTTACCCATCAATTAAATAAACTCATTGATGTCATCGATTGCCAAGCAGTGACTGTGCCTGCCGCTATCGATGTTAATTCACCAATATTCGCAGCAGCTAGTCAAAAGACGATCGCGCAAGCGTAAATAATTTCATCGATATAGATTAAGGGACAGACTATGGCAGCGACACAATCAGAACTTATATGGTTTAACGGTGAAATTATGCCTTGGCAAGATGCTAAGGTACACGTGATGACACATGCAATACACTATGGCTCTTCAGTATTTGAAGGCATACGCATTTATGGCACTCACCTAGGCCCAGCTGGTTTTAGGTTAACCGACCATATACAAAGGTTATTTGATTCAGCCAAAATTTATCGAATGAATGTGCCTTTTAGCTTTGAGCAAGTCATGCAAGCTTGTAATGATACTGTGGTAAAAAATAACTTACCCAGCGCCTATATTCGTCCATTAATATTTATGGGTGATGTGGGGATGGGGATCACCCCGCCAGCGGATGCACAATGTGATATGGTCGTAGCGGCTTTTTCATGGGGTGCGTATCTGGGCGAAGAGAGTATGGATGCAGGTGTTGATGTTGCCGTGACATCATGGCAACGCTTGGCACCTAATACGATTCCTACTGGAGCTAAAGCGGGCGGTAATTATTTATCATCACAGCTCATCTCGACAGAAGCCAAACGTAATGGCTTTGACGAAGGTATCGCATTAGATACCAACGGTTTAGTTAGCGAGGGCGCAGGGGCTAACTTATTTATTGTTAAAAATGGCAAAATATATACCCCGCCAGCGACAGCTGCCATCTTAAAAGGCATTACCCGTGACACGATTATGGTGTTAGCCAAAGAGCTAGGTTACGAAGTGATTGAAGAAGCGATGGCGCGGGAATTTTTATATGTTGCTGACGAAATCTTCATGACCGGCACCGCCGCTGAAATTGTGCCGGTAAGAAGTGTCGACCGCATTGAGGTTGGCGCTGGAAAACGTGGCCCTGTGACACAACAAATACAACAAAGCTTCTTTGGTTTATTTACCGGAGAGACAGAAGATAAGTGGGGCTGGCTAGAGCCGCTAACTCAATAGCCTTGAGCTTAATAAGCAGCCTTGAGCTAAATCAAGAGTTATGAGCTAAATAAACAGCTTCAATCCATTTAAAATAATTATAAATTAAACGACTATTACAATTTGAATCAGTTTACTTTCAATGGTTACCGCATCATGTAAATGACTCAAATAAAATGGTTAAAGCAGTATTACAAGGAAAGGATAAGAAAATGCCTAAACTACGCTCAGCAACCAGTACCGAAGGTCGTAACATGGCTGGCGCACGTGCCCTTTGGCGTGCAACAGGTGTAAAAGAAACTGACTTTGGTAAGCCAATTATTGCCATCTCGAACTCGTTTACTCAGTTCGTACCAGGCCATGTGCATTTAAAAGATATGGGCCAATTGGTTGCTGGCGCAATTGAAGAAGCAGGTGGTATTGCCAAAGAATTTAACACCATCGCCGTCGATGATGGTATCGCCATGGGTCATGGCGGCATGCTTTATAGCTTGCCATCACGTGAGCTGATTGCTGACAGCGTTGAATACATGGTTAATGCCCATTGTGCAGACGCGCTAGTGTGTATTTCTAACTGCGATAAAATTACTCCTGGCATGTTGATGGCAGCGCTAAGGCTCAATATCCCAGTGATATTTGTCTCTGGCGGGCCAATGGAAGCGGGCAAAACCAAGCTTTCAGATAAAATTATCAAACTTGACTTAGTCGATGCCATGGTAGCTGGCGCTGATACCAATGTCAGTGATAAAGACAGTAAGCAGATTGAACGTAGTGCATGCCCAACATGTGGTTCTTGTTCAGGAATGTTTACCGCCAACTCTATGAACTGCTTAACAGAAGCTTTAGGTTTATCACTACCTGGTAATGGCTCGTTATTAGCGACTCATGCTGCGCGTCGTAACTTATTTTTAGAAGCAGGTACGCGCATCATGGATCTCGCCACCCGCTATTATCGTGATGACGATGCCAGTGTTTTGCCGCGCAATATTGCCTCTTTTAAAGCCTTTGAAAATGCCATGGCGCTAGATATTGCCATGGGTGGTTCATCAAATACCGTATTGCATCTTATTGCTGCAGCACAAGAAGGTGAAGTGGACTTCACTATGGCTGATATCGATAGAATGTCGCGTATGGTGCCGCACCTTTGTAAAGTCGCGCCTTCAACGCCAAAGTACCATATGGAAGATGTTCATCGTGCTGGTGGGGTGATGGGTATTCTAGGTGAGCTAGATAGAGCTGGCTTACTGCATAGTGACGTTCCCCATGTGGCAGCGGATAATGGCGGCAATTTAAAATCAGTATTGGCTAAATATGATATTGCCCAAACCCAAGATGCAGCTGTACGACGCTTTTATAGTGCAGGACCTGCAGGCATTCCAACACAAACTGCCTTTAGCCAAGATTGCTATTGGGACAGTGTCGATGAAGATCGCCAACAAGGCTGTATTCGTACCCGTGAAAATGCCTTTAGCCAAGAAGGCGGCCTAGCGGTACTTTCAGGCAATGTGGCTGAAAATGGCTGTATTGTCAAAACGGCCGGTGTTGATGAGGAAAACCTGACCTTTGTGGGTACAGCGCGCATTTATGAAAGCCAAGATGATGCCGTAGCAGGTATTTTAGGTGGTGAAGTGGTTGCTGGTGAAGTGGTGGTTATTCGCTACGAAGGCCCTAAAGGCGGCCCTGGTATGCAAGAAATGCTTTATCCAACCACTTACCTTAAATCTCGCGGTTTAGGTAAGGCATGTGCATTGATCACCGATGGCCGTTTCTCTGGTGGTACCTCAGGATTATCAATTGGTCATATTTCACCAGAAGCAGCTGCTGGTGGCACCATCGCACTGGTAGAAAATGGTGATACCATTGAAATCGATATTCCTTCACGTTCAATCAAATTAGCCGTTGCAGATAGTGAACTTGAGCGTCGCCGCGCTGCTATGGAAGCAAAGGGGCCACTTGCATGGAAGCCAGTATCTCGTGAGCGTTACGTATCTTTGGCACTTAAAGCTTATGCATTATTAGCCACCAGTGCCGATAAAGGTGCTGTGCGCGATCGCAGTAAATTAGAAGGTTAATCCATGCAATCCTTGGCATCAGCAACGCAACTGGAGTTAACGCCCATGCCCTTAGCTCAGCAATATTTACAGAAGATCCTATTGTCGTCTGTGTATGACGTCGCCAAAGTAACGCCGCTATCGAGCATGAAAAAGCTATCGGCACGCTTTGGCTGTGACGTGTATTTAAAACGTGAAGACATGCAGCCAGTGCATTCTTTTAAGTTGCGTGGTGCCTATAATCGTATTGCGCAGCTAACCCCTGAGCAAGCTGCTGCAGGTGTGGTATGCGCCTCTGCAGGTAATCACGCCCAAGGGGTGGCAATGTCGGCGGCAAGCGTTGGCATTAGTGCGGTGATTGTGATGCCGACGACAACCCCCGAAATTAAAATCGATGCGGTAAAGCGCTTAGGTGGCAATGTGCTGCTCCACGGTCAGGCATTTGATCAAGCCAATGATTACGCCAAAGCCTTATCTGAAACCGAAGGCCGAGTGTATATTGCCCCTTTTGATGATGAAGCGGTGATCGCAGGTCAAGGCACCATAGCTCAAGAAATGCTGCAACAGCAGCGTGATATTGATGTGGTGTTTGTGCCTGTAGGCGGCGGTGGTTTAATTGCAGGCATTGCGGCTTATTATAAAGCGGTTATGCCACAGGTTAAAATTATTGGCGTAGAGCCTGAAGATGCTGCTTGTTTAAAAGCGGCATTAGCTGCGGGCGAGCCAGTAACACTAAGTCAAGTGGGTTTATTTGCTGATGGCGTCGCGGTTAAGCGTATTGGTGAAGAGCCATTTAGAGTCGCCAAAGACTATGTTGACGATGTCATTACCGTTACCTCAGACGAAATCTGCGCCGCAGTAAAAGACATTTTTGAAGACACCCGCGCCATTGCTGAACCTGCAGGGGCGTTATCAACCGCGGGGATGAAAAAGTATCTACAGCATGTGGCCAATGACGCCGATAAGCCGTTAAAAGTGGCTTCGATTTTGTCTGGTGCTAATGTCAATTTTCATAGCTTGCGTTATGTCTCT
Source organism: Shewanella sp. 10N.286.51.B2 (assembly GCF_041469265.1). Classification (NCBI taxonomy): domain Bacteria; kingdom Pseudomonadati; phylum Pseudomonadota; class Gammaproteobacteria; order Alteromonadales; family Shewanellaceae; genus Shewanella; species Shewanella sp. 10N.286.51.B2. The sequence continues at coordinate 20,148 of NZ_JBFRKH010000026.1, read as the reverse complement.
GAGCGCTGCGAGCTAGGCGAGCAAAAAGAAGCTATTTTAGCGGTTAAAGTCCCTGAGCGTCCGGGGATATTTTTACGCTTTTGTGAGCTGTTAGATAAACGCGCCATGACTGAGTTTAATTATCGTTTCTCCAGCCGTGATAAAGCGGTGGTGTTTGCAGGTATTCGCCTGTCAAATGGCCAAGCTGAGCTTGATGATATTATCGCAAATCTAGAAAGCGATGGCTTTGAAGTACAAGATTTGTCCCATGATGAAACCGCCAAGCTACATGTGCGTTATATGGTCGGTGGTCACCCGCCTGAGCCATTGGATGAACGCTTATTCAGCTTTGAGTTTCCTGAGCATCCAGGGGCGTTATTTAAGTTTTTAACTACCCTGCAAAGCCAATGGAATATCAGTCTATTCCATTATCGTAACCACGGCGCCGCTTACGGTCGTGTGTTAGCAGGTTTTGAAGTGCCCGCCAGTGACGGCGAAGCGTTTCAGCAATTTTTAACTGAGCTTGGTTTTGTTTATCAAGAAGAAACCCAAAGTCCAGCCTATCAGCTGTTTTTAAATACGGCTCAATAATAGCAGTCTGAGCATTTTCAGCCGAGTGTTAGCATATAGCAGAGCATGACAATAAATTTCATGCAGATAGCGATTTTGTGGTTATCTGTGTGTTATTGTCTCAGTCGCCTGTTAACGGTGGCCACAAACGAAATTATATTCGGTGGCATAAAAACAATTAAAAATGTAGGTTTCATTGAGCTATTACTAACTAGACCTCGAGCCAAGGAGACTTTGATGTTATCTGTTTCGTCAAATGCTGTTTCAAAAATTAGTGCCTTTAATCCACCTCGCCGCACCCTTATGGGGCCAGGGCCTTCAGATGTCTATCCTGAAGTGCTTGCTGCGCAAGCAAAACCCACCATTGGTCATTTAGACCCTTTATTCGTCGCCATGATGGATGAGCTAAAAGCGCTGATTCAATATGCATTTCAAACTGAAAATGAAATGACCCTAGCTGTGTCTGCGCCCGGTAGCGCTGGTATGGAAACCTGTTTTGTCAACCTGGTTGAGCCAGGTGAAAAAGTCATCGTCTGTCGTAACGGGGTGTTTGGCGAGCGTATGCGCCAGAATGTTGAGCGCGTTGGCGCGACTGCGATTGTGGTTGATAACGAATGGGGCGAACCTGTTTCAGTATCCGCAGTTGAAGCAGCGCTGCAAGCCAACCCTGATGCCAAATTCTTAGCCTTTGTCCATGCTGAAACCTCTACTGGCGCAGTATCTGATGCTAAAAGCTTATGCGCATTAGCGCAGCAACATGATTGCTTAAGCATTGTCGATGCGGTGACATCACTGGGCGGCGTTGAGTTACGAGTGGATGATTGGGGCATTGATGCCATCTATTCAGGTAGCCAAAAGTGTTTATCATGCGTGCCTGGGATTTCGCCAGTGTCTTTTTCAGCCAAAGCGGTTGAGAAATTAAAGCAACGTAAAACACCTGTTCAAAGTTGGTTCCTCGATCAAACCTTGGTAATGGGTTATTGGGGTAGTAAAGATAGTGGCGCAAAACGCAGCTATCATCATACCGCGCCTGTAAATGCCCTTTATGCACTGCATGAGTCATTACGTATTTTGGCCAATGAAGGCTTAGAAAACGCATGGCAACGTCATGCTGATATGCATCAGTTACTGCGTGCCGGCCTTGAAAAACTAGGGCTTACTTTTGTTGTTGATGAAGCGTGCCGTTTACCACAACTCAATGCGGTGTTTATCCCAGAAGGTGTTGATGACGCTGCAGTGCGTAAACAGTTGCTGGAAAACTATAATTTAGAAATCGGTGCGGGCCTTGGGGCATTAGCGGGTAAAGCCTGGCGCATTGGTTTGATGGGCTACGGCGCTAGACGCGAAAATGTTGCCTTGTGTTTACGTGCTTTAGAAGAAGCGCTGAACTAAGCAGGCTGATGTAAATGTTATATAAAAATGGCATCCAATTGGATGCCATTTTTATTGCTTTTTAGCCATGGTGATGGCTGAAAATACCAGCGATTTTCTACTCAGCTGAGAACTTTTTCTCTAATTCATCCACTTGGGCTTGCAGTGCTTCAAGCTTTTCACGGGTTTTTAATAACACGTGTTGCTGAACTTCAAACTCTTCGCGAGAGACCACATCTAATTTCATTAATTGGTTTTGTAGAATTTGCTTTGAACGTTCTTCAAATTCACCGGCAAATTGCTTTACGCCACTAGGAAGATTATCACTCAGTTGCTTGGCAACTTCTTCAAGTTTTTTAGGATTAATCATTATCAATTCCATATTAAAATTAGCTGTTTGTTAGCTCGATTGTACCTGAGGCGGAGGCGTTTTCCAAAGCAATCACCATTGTTTGCTGCTTCATTTGTCACTTTTAGTATTACGATCGAAAATACCATAACGATCGATATTTTTAATTGCAGCTTGGCGGTTTCTGGTATGATCACGATCCTTTTATTTTCGTTATTGGTGATCTAGTTAGCATGAAGTTAAATCCTGGGCAAAATGATGCCGTTCACTATGTTTCTGGACCTTGCTTGGTTTTAGCGGGGGCGGGTAGTGGTAAAACTCGGGTAATTATTAACAAAATTGCATATTTAGTTGAAAAGTGTGGCTACAAGGCGCGCAATATTGCTGCCGTGACCTTTACCAATAAAGCCGCCCGTGAGATGAAAGAGCGTGTATCGCAGTCAATGGGGCGTAAAGAAGCTCGCGGTTTGTGGATTTCAACCTTCCATACCTTAGGCTTAGAAATTCTTAAACGTGAATATAAAGTGGTGGGCTTAAAAGCTGGCTTCTCACTGTTTGATGACCAAGACACCTTTGCATTATTAAAAGAGCTCACAGAAGATGAGCTTGAAGAAGATAAAGACCTCATCAAAGCGCTTGCTAGCGCCATTTCAAACTGGAAAGGTGATTTAGTCGTACCTGATCAAGCGCTCAAACGTGGCGGTGACGAACAAACTCAATTATTTGCCAAGCTTTATCAGCGCTATGCCCAGCAAATGAAAGCCTACAATGCGCTGGATTTTGACGATCTGATTTTATTGCCGACGTTATTGTTGCGTCATAATGAAGAAGTAAGAACCCGCTGGCAGACCCGTATTCAATACTTGCTGGTGGATGAGTATCAAGATACTAATACTAGCCAATATGAGCTGGTGAAGCTGTTAGTTGGCGAGCGTGCGCGATTTACCGTGGTAGGTGATGACGATCAATCGATTTATTCATGGCGTGGTGCTAAACCGCAAAATTTGGTGTTACTAGGGAAAGATTTTCCGCAACTGCGCTTGATTAAGCTAGAGCAAAATTATCGCTCTAGCCAACGTATTTTACGTGCGGCCAATATCTTAATTGCTAATAACCCCCATGTGTATGAAAAAACCTTATTCAGTGAGCTAGCCTATGGTGAGCCGCTTAGGGTGCTATTTGCTGCCAATGAAGAGCAAGAAGCAGAGCGGGTGGTAGCGGAGATTATTCGTCACAAATTCGTTGGCCGTACTCAGTTTGGTGATTATGCCATCTTGTATCGGGGTAACCATCAATCGCGGTTATTAGAACGTGCATTAATGACTAACCGCATTCCTTATAAGCTTTCAGGTGGCACTTCGTTTTTTGCACGCGCAGAAATTAAAGACATTATGGCTTACCTGCGCTTGGTGGTGAATCCAGATGATGATAATGCCTTCCTAAGGGTTGTTAACCTTCCTAAACGTGGTATTGGCCCTGCAACACTGGAGCGTTTAGGCAGTTATGCCAATGAAAAGCACATCTCGTTATTTGAAGCGATTTTTCAAGCTGAGCTAAACCATCATCTGTCGCCAGCGGCAATGGGGTCGTTATATCAGTTTGGTAAATTCATAGTCGATACCGGCGAAGTAGCTAGCCGCGGTGAACCGGTAGACGCCATTAAGCAGCTTATTCGTAAAATTAACTACGAAGATTATTTGTATGAAACCAGCACCAGCGCTAAAGCAGCTGAAATGCGGATGAAGAATATTTCAGAGCTGTATAAATGGGTGACTCAAATGCTTGAAGGTGATGATTTGGACGAACCAATGACCTTACCTGAAGTCGTTACCCGTTTGACCTTGCGTGACATGATGGAACGTAACCAAGAGGATGAAGGCGGCGATCAAGTACAGCTGATGACCCTACATGCATCGAAAGGCCTCGAATACCCTTATGTGTTTATGGTGGGCACCGAAGAGCGCATCTTGCCGCATCAGTCGAGTATTGATGAAGACAATGTCGATGAAGAGCGCCGACTCGCTTATGTGGGGATCACCCGAGCACAGAAAGAGTTATGGTTTACTATGTGTCGAGAACGGCGCCAGTTTGGTGAAACCATGCGCTGTGAGCCAAGCCGTTTTTTGATGGAACTGCCTCAAGATGACTTGATTTGGGAAAACCGTAAACCAAAGCAAACTGAGCAAGAAAGGCTGCAAACCGGTAAAAGCAATATCGCTAACTTGCGAGATATGTTTAAGAAGTAAGCTTAGCTAACTGACACTCCGCACCTTGTTGGGTGTCAGCTATTTTCTCTAACTGCGTTTTTATACAGATGTCGTTAGCAGAGAATAAGCGCCCTTGACCTTGGTAGTACCCCAGCTGTCGTAACGCTGTGAGTTGTTCGTCAGTATTAACTCCATCAGCAAACATTTCAAACCCCAAGGTCGATGCAATGAGGCAATATGCTTTAGCCAATTGCAATTGTTTGCTATTCAGTAAGTGTTGGCTCGCGTCAGCATCCAGTTTAAGGGCTTTTATTGGCAAGAAGCTGAGGCTGCTTAACGAGCTATAACCTGTGCCATAACCATTAATGCCGATATTAACCTCAAGCTCAGTTAAAGTATCAAAGGCCGTGATATGGTTTTTTCGGTCTTTAACGAAGGCTTTTTCATGGAAAAACACCCATAAATGGCTTGGACTGATTTGGCTATTTTTGATGGTGTTTTTTAAGCTTCGTAAGTCGTATTTCAACTTAATATGCTTGCTTGATAGTGACATGTGAATTTGTGGCGCGTGGCCCAGGGTGTCAGTTAACGCCTTATAGCCACTATCGATATATTTAAATATATAGTCATCAAAAATGGTGATAGTTTGGGTTTTACTCGCCAATGACTGCAGTTGTTGGTGACTGATACTACCATGTGTAGCGTGTTGCCAAGAGGCTATGGGCTCATAAGCCAAAATGCTCAGGCCATCAAAATCGACCACGGGGATTAAATTAACATTTATATGGTGATTTTCTAATGCCTGCTGGAAGTCCTGCTCTAATTCCACTCTTTGATTAAAGTGTTGCTCAATGTGCTGATCAAACACCACATAACAACCTTTACCTTTGGCTTTTGCCTGATACATAGCAGTGTCAGCATGACGTAAAATAGACTCGCTGTCATAGGAGGTGTTCTTTGCGCTATAAGCCACGCCAATACTAGCGCCGGAGATTACCTGTTGGCTGGTTAATGTAAACGGCTGAGCGATGGCTTTAAGTATGCGTTCACTGACATCTTCAGCATCTTGTTTACGATGAATTGAGTCTAGCAGTATCACAAATTCATCACCGCCTAAACGTGCAAGGGTATCGTTATCACGGATACACGCTTTTAATCTTTTTGAGGTTTCAATTAAAAATCGATCCCCTTCTAAATGACCTAAAGTATCGTTAATTTGTTTAAAGCCATCTAAGTCGATAAACAATAATGCACATTGTTCATTTTTATTACGCCTAAGATGTTTAATGGTTTGGGATAAGCGCTCCATAAAGAAGCTACGATTGGGTAAGCCGGTTAAATTATCATGTTTGGCATCAAAGACTAATTGGGCTTCGATCTTTTTACGCTGCATAATTTGTCGCTGCAAATTGTCATTCATTTCAGCGATAGCATGGGTGCGCTTTTGGACTTTGTCTTCTAATAATTCATGACTTCTTTTTAGCTGCTCTGCGGCTAATTTCTTTTCTATGGCATTGGCAATGTGTTGTGACACAAAGGTCAGTAACTCAAGATCTTTAACCGCAAAAGAGTCGTTATCGCTTAAGCTGTATATCGTTAACCCACCGGTGACTTCACCGTGGATGAATAATGGAATACCAATCCATTGCACCATTGCGTGAGTGTGGTTTAAGTCTGGATTATGGCCGTAGATGTCACCGGCTTTAATTAATGCTTGAATATCTTGCTGGCGCAGCAGTAGCGGCTTTTTATGCTTAAGAATATATTCTGTTAGCCCATCTTGCATTGGACGAGGCTTAGGCGGCTCTGAAGCCATCTTAGAGACATAAAAGGGGAAAGAAAGCGTATTGCTTGCTTTATTAACTAAAGAGATAAAACAATTTTCTGCAGGAATAAGTTGGCTGATGATTTTGTGGATCTGTGGATAGAATACAGATTGGCTAACATCAGAGGTCGACAGATCTGCAATTTGAAACAGTGCTGATTGCAACTTTTCAGCTTTTACGCGCTCTTGTACCTCTTGTTTTACTTTTTCGTAGGCATCACTGAGCTCTTTAGTTCGCTGCACAATGGCAATTTCGAGCTCTTCATTATGACGCAAACGTTCCATTACCCCAGAGATATGGTGGCAAATAAAGCCCATTAATTCTAATTCTAATTCACCATATATGATGTCATCACTGTAGCTTTGAACAACTAATACGCCAGTGACCTTATCATTATGCTTAATTGGTACCCCTAACCATTGCAGGCAGGCTGAACCTAAGTCATCTATTTCGCCTGCTTTTACCAGTGACTCAAAACCTTGATCATCACACAATAATGGCTCGCCAGTTCTCAGTACGTAGCCAGTAATCCCCCGTTTGAGCAGCGCTGATATTTCTTCATCTGGATAAAGCTCACTTGGATGGGGATCTTTTTCATCGGCAAAAAAAGGCAAGCTAATAATACTGCTGTCGGTATCGAGTTCAGCAATAAAGAAGTTATCAGCGTGGATAAGTTTTTGCAGGTGAGAGTGAACGCCATGATAAAAAGCATCAAGGGAGATGGCGTTAGTGGCAATGTTGGAAATTTCCAGTAATGCATTTTGGATTACTTCAGCACGTTTGTATTTGCTTAGCAAACGCCTTAGTCGTGACACTCTTCTTTTGAGGTGCTCAACATTATCTGAACTAAATATGGGGAAGGTTCCCTTTTCCATAGCACGCCCTTAATTCCTTTAAGACTTTTTACTGACGTTTCAGTATATGAAACTTAACCAATAATGTGAACCAACATGAGTTTATAATTAAAAATGCTCAAAAATATCCCAATTCAGTCAAAACATGAGCAAACAGAAAAAAAATTAAAAACAAAGGTAGACGTGAAGCTGATTTATCCCTATTATGTGCGTCGCTAACCAAGGCGAGCGCCCATAGCTCAGCTGGATAGAGCGTACCCCTCCGGAGGGTAAGGCCGAAGGTTCGAATCCTTCTGGGCGCACCATTCGGTACAGTAGCTTGTTAGCAAAATTGAAAGGTCAGTGGTGATTGTAGCTCAGTTGGTAGAGCCCCGGATTGTGATTCCGGTTGTCGTGGGTTCGAGCCCCATCAGTCACCCCATTCAATTTAACTTCTTTTAGAAGTGTCGTAATTGCAACATCTTCGGTGATTAGCGCAGCCCGGTAGCGCATCTCGTTTGGGACGAGAGGGTCAGAGGTTCGAATCCTCTATCACCGACCAAATTTTAGTATTCCAATTAGTGATTTATTTTGATCCTATCAGATTGGCCTACCGTATAAAAAGTTACATTCAGTGAATAGCGTTGTTGATAACGCGTCACTCACTCTTTTAGAGTGAAGCAAAGGGTTGACCTTATAAGACTTAGAATATCAGTAAAAATTTCGGTGATTAGCGCAGCCCGGTAGCGCATCTCGTTTGGGACGAGAGGGTCAGAGGTTCGAATCCTCTATCACCGACCACATTTAACAAAAAAGCCACTCAATGAGTGGCTTTTTTGTATTTCAAATAAACTCTTTGTGCAGCATCATCCCCTTTTAGCTACTCCCTTGTTACCTCAATGGTTGGTACGTTTAGTTAGCATCGCTGGGTTTGTTATACATTAATGCAGGTTACAGATAATAAAAAACCACATTTGCATGTGGTTTTTTGGGTATGAATTACCTTATTGGTGGATAAATTAAATGTTGATGGAAACCGGTGGTGAAATAAAGCCTTGGTAAGCATCAAGTCGCATGGAGGCAAAACGTTCTAACTGTGTTTGCTGCTGTATTCCGGTGACTATGACTTGAATATCTAAGCCTTTGGCCACATTCGATAAGGCTCTACATAGCTCAATATTGTGTTGGTCATCTTCCATATAGGCAAAGGATTGATCCAGTTTGACATAACTTGGGCGCAGGCTTTGTAAATAGGCCATTGAACCAAATTGACGGCCGAAATGATCAATACCAAATGTTGCCCCGTTATCACGAATAATATGGCATAACTTTTCACAGTTTTCTAAATCACTATAAACACTGGCTTCAGGTATATCAAAACAGATCCTTTCAGGGAAATTGCAATGACGTAAAAACTGCTGCAACCAAGTGTGAAAATGAATATCACTAATACTTTGAAAGGTGAGGTTAATAGCGAGTGGTTCATAATTTCGCTCTAAAAGTCGGTTTTCTACCACAGTTTCAATTAAACATTGATCCAGCAAGGTGCCTAATGACAATAACTCAACATAAGGCATAAATTGACCTGCGTGTTGCAATTTGTCGTCGACGGTAAGTTGGCAGTAAACTTCCCGCTGGCATACCTCTTTTTTGCGATTGAGCAAAATAGGCTGCCATCTGAACTGGAATTTTTTATTTCGAATCGCATCGGTGAGATTAGTGCGCCATTGCTCACGGCTAAATAATTGTTGTTCGTCGGTTTCAAACCAATGAAACACTTTATTGTCTTTTAGTGACTGCTGCAGTGCATTGTCAGCTTGGGCTAAAATATCACTGACGGTCATTTGACCAATGCGCTCTGCAACACCAATCGCAAAGCCTTCGTTGGGCTTACAACCTGCTTTTGATATTTCCTTATTAAGGGTTCTGAGTAAGGTTTGTAAGTATTTAGTTAGCTGTTCATGTTCAACATCGGCGATCAAAAAAGCAAATTCATAGGCGGCAATACGGCCAATAACAGAAGGTGCTACCTCATCTAAATGGTGCTGCAGCTTTTGTGACAGCAATTTAATGGTTTCATCACGTACTTGATAACCATATTTACTGTGCACTGTTTCTAACCAGTCAAATTTGGCTAAGAATATTGCTCCACTGCTAGGCTCTGCTAACCAGCCATTAATTCGACTGACCATATATTGTCGATTTGGCAGCCCTGAAACCTGGTCGACGAGGTTTTTCTTACGTAGGGCTGAGACTTCTTCATCCAGTGAGTTAAATACCTGTTTAAGTTGTGCCGACATGCTATTAAATGCACTGACTAACTCTTGCAGCTCTTTAGTTTTAGGCATTGGCATATCAGGTCCAAACTGCTGATTAGCCACTTTTTTTGCATGAATTGAAAGGTCGTGTAACGGTTTTAAAATAAAGCCTAAGCCAAAGCGAGCGCAGACGATAGCCAATAAAAATAGAATGGAAAAAATGATAATGGTATTAGAAATAATCCGCCACAGTTCATGGTAGCCAAACCCAGGGTGAGCGGTAATTTCTATTTTAGCTAATTGCAGCCAGCCTGAGGTTAAGACAGTCTCTTTGGTGATGCTTTTAAATAGCTCAAGGTCAATAAACCACTGCGGTACACCGTCGATTCTGATGGCGTTATTCCACACTTGTTGCTTACCATCAACCAGCCAAGTGAGTTTAATTTGCTGGTAATAACCGCCTTCAAATATCACATTGACTAGGGTTTCTGCGCCAACATCATCACCATTTTCAAGGGCAGGGACGAGCATAATACCAAGGGAATGACTGGCATTATTTAAATCTGATTCCATCTGCTTACTCAAGAAACTTTGGGTCTCAGTAAACTGCACGTAACCTAAGCTGATCACCACCAGTAAAAATAAACCAAAAAGTAACGCATAGATTTGACGAAAGAGGGTCATCTTGGTCACTGCTCCATTTTTTGTTTGGGTTGACGCAAGCGGTCGATACCCAATCTAAGTTTTAAATCATTCCATTTTTCAAGACGTGACGAGGAGCCAGCAAGCACACCTCGGCCTTTTTCTTTGTTGAGCCATAACTGTTTACCATTAAAACTATAAACAGGTATTAAATCATTTCTCATTGTCGCGGGTTTTATTATCGGGTCTAGATTGTCTAAAACCAGTGGTACCGCGCCTGGTGTTTCATAGTAAGCTAGCACCATGTGGTACTGGTTTACTGTTTTGGCTTTTACCATGGTAATTCTGAGTTTATCTTCAGGTATACCAACTTGGAGTAAGGTAAAGTATTTAGCGATAGAAAAATCTTCGCAATCACCAGCATTGACCCCAATAAACTCCATCGGAGAAGCCCAATAATTAGACTCGCCCCATAAGGCTTTATCGTCAACAAACTTAAATAAGTTAAAGAAACGGTTAACCTTTTCTAGCCTGGCAAGCTCATCAAGTTGCGGTGCTTCATTGATGATTTTGAACCAAGCTGTGGCGCGTTTTCCAGCTCTTTCACCGTAATGCTCAGTTAAAGCATTAATGGTTTTTTTTGCATCAATTTGCGCTGGTGGCGCGGCAAAAAGCCCCGATACCATCAAAGCAGATGCTAGCAGTGAATAATGACAACATTGTTTTATACGTTCTAACCTCGAACGGCCATTATCAGGCAACTGTTAGCACCTCAATGACAATTTTTACTGATCAACAGTATAAATGTGCCACTTCATATCTGTTTTTGAATCATCGCCAGTCACTTCAGCAATAACCCGGCGGTTAGCCTCATTAGCCTCGGCTGAGTCAGATTCATCAATAGGTCTATCGTAGCTATAGCCAATGGCATTGAGCCTTGACGGATTAATAGCAAAAGTGTCAGCTAATATTTGGGTAACGTTTTGTGCTCTGGCTTGAGATAAGTGTAGATTATGCTCATAGCTACCGGTTTTACTGCAATGGCCTTCAATGGTGACATTGGTGCTAGGGTACAGCTTCATTAATTGCGCAATTTGTTCAATTTGCTGATAAAAGCGTGGGTTAATGTCTGCTGAGTCATTTTCAAACAGAATGTGTAACTCCTGGCGCTCATTAATTTTGCTTACGGTGGCGCAGCCATAATTGTCGATATCAGCACCAATGACCGTTTCTAAGCAGCGCTCACGGGCCATAATCACACCGTCATTATCATTATCATTAAGATCAAACTCTTGTTGCGTGGCCGTATCCATAGTGACAATGTCTCGCATCGAACAGCCAGTTGCTAAGCTTATTACAAGTAGCAAAAACAAATATTTCATCATCTTACTCCACCTTCATAATCACGTTCACCTTGCCAAATATCTGGACGTGTGACCCGCAACGAGTCAAGCAATCTACCCGTTGCATTTAGCAGCCGATATTTTGCCGCCGTTTCGTCAAACTCAGTTTGCAGGTAATCTTTACGGGCTTGAAACAGCTCATTTTCAGTATCGAGTAAATCCAGCAAGCTACGTTGGCCTAAATTAAACTGTTGAGAATAAGCTACTTGGGTATCTTTAGAGGCAATCACATGGTCGCGAATATAGCGTTTTTGCGGTGCTAGCATCTCATAAGCATTCCAAGATAAATGCACCCCTTCAATAACTTGGCGATGTGCCCGTTGACGAATTTCTTTGGCCTCATTGATTTTGTAAGCAGCTTCCTTTTCCCGTGCGAGATCTTTACCACCTGAGAAAAGGTTGTATTTAACTCGTACCATGCCGACTAAATCGTTATTATGGCCGCCGACATTAGGGTTGAGAGCACTGCCAGTGCCGTAACCATCTTCACCATCTACATCATTATTCCAATTACCATTTAATTCTAATGAGAACTTTGGATAGTAATTTGACTGCGCTGATTTTCGTTCTTTATCTGCGGCGTTAATATCGCTATTGGCAGATTTAAGGATCGGATGATTTTCTTGGGCCATCAGCACGCTTTCAGCGATATTATCAGGCATCAAATCCATATCTGGCACTGGTGCAACTAAGTTATCAGGTTCTTTTTCGACAATACGAATATACTGTGCTTTCGCATCTAATAGGTTATTTTTAGCTGCCATAACATTAGCGTTAGCACGAGCTAATCGACCTGATATTTGCGATAAATCAGCAATGGAGCCTAAGCCTGATTCGGTGCGCTGCTTAATTTGGTCGTATATTTCTTCATGACTTCTGAGGTTTTTTTCCGATAACACTAATAGCTGCTCAGCTTTAATGTAATTGGTGTAAACCTTACTTACTTCTAAAGCGATATCTTCAGCAGCGGCAAATAATACCCACTGTTCAGCACTGGCTTCAAATGAGTAGCGATCAACTTCACTGCTGGTATAGAAGCCGTCAAATAACATCTGTTTGATGCTAAAACCTGCTTCACCACGTTCGAGCTCCATAACGCCATCATCTAAATTATCGTTACCAGGCTGGCTTTTACGTCGGGTTGAGGGGCTGTCCGTTTGCTCCCAACCATAGGCGCCGGTTAAATCAACTGTTGGCATATAACCTGCCACAGCTTGATTAACTTGCTCCTCACGGGCTTTAAAGCGATTAAAGGCAATACGCAACTCTGGATTAGTATCCAAAGTATGGGCGACAGCTTGTTCTAACGATTGCGCGTTTAGAGTAGGTACTGCAAAAAATGCAGACATTGCCAATGCCAAAATACTTAACTTACGACACTGGGTTATATTCAATTTCATGTAAAAAACCCTCCAGGTTTTTTGTTTAATTCTCTCGAAGTGCAGTTTCTTTAGCCCTTAAAATAGGGTTTAAAATATACTCAAGGATTGTTCTTTGTCCGGTTATTACGTCTACTGAGGTAAGCATTCCCGGAATAATTGGCATCTGTGTGCCATCTTTTTTTATCAAATTTGATTCTTTGGTTCGTACTCGGATGGTATAAAAGCTGTTGCCTTCTTCATCTAAACTGGTATCGGCACTAATGTGCTCTACGGTGCCTTTGAGGCCGCCGTAGCGGGTAAAGTCATAAGCGGTCACTTTGACGATTGCGGGTAATCCTGGGTGTAAAAATGCAATATCTTGTGGGGTTATCTTAGTCTCAATCAGTAGCTGATCTTCTGATGGCACAATTTCAATAATCTCTTCACCTGGTTGTACCACACCCCCTAAGGTATTCATGTGTAGGGTTTTAATGGTGCCGTTAACGGGTGAGGTAATAATGGCTTTGCTGATCTTATCGAACGCGCCTATTTGCGCTTGGTTCATCCTAGATAGCTTAGTTTGCATTTCATTTAATTGGGCGCGTAAATCAGCAGCGTAAACAAATACCGCCTCACGGCGTTTAAGGATAGCTTCATCCATAGTGGCTTTTAATTTAGGCCGCAGTAGACGTAAGGTTTTAAGCTCACCTTGAATGTCATTAACAGTACGTTCAAGTTTTAATAGCTCAACTTCTGGAACGATACCTTTTTGTGCTAGGGGTTTAGTGAGTTCTAATTCCCGTGAAATCAGCTGATAGCTTTTGGTTAGGGTGATAATTTTAGAGCTTAACTCTTCAGTTTCTTGTTGGCGCTGCTGAATTTGGCGCACCAAAATTTCTAACTGATTGCTGAGATTATCTAAACGGCCGCTGTATTCAGCTTGTTGGTTTTTAACTAAGTTAGGCTCATCATTGATAATCTCATCAGGAAAAACTAATGGCTGCTTCGTGATTTTAACTTGCTCGCGCCAGTTTGAAGACATGTCAGAAATAACAATACTATCTAGCTCGGTTCGCAGGCGGATCACATTAGTTTGTAAGCTATAAACCTCTTGTTCTTGTTGAGCGAAATCTGAGCGGAAGCGAATGTCATCAATTTTGACTAATGGCTGACCTTTGGTGACTATCATGCCTTCTTGGACATAGATTTCTTGTAGTACGCCACCATCCAAACTATCAATGAGTTGCACTTGGGAAGAGGGGATAACTTTGCCCATTCCTGAAGTTACCTGATCTAATTCAGAAAAATAGGCCCAAATAAAGAAGCAGATAAACATGGCCGCAATTGACCAAATGATTAGGTGATGACCACGTGGTGACTCGGTCATCATGGCACCATAAACATCATCGACCATGTCTAAATCATGGTTAGAGAGCTTGTTAGTCATTAACTGCGCCCTCCTGCAAGTAAGCCATTATTGAGTTTTTCAAGCACGCGATCTTTGGGGCCATCGGCAACAATATGGCCCTTATCAAGTACGATAATGCGATCAACTAAACGTAATAAGTGCATCTTATGGGTGATCAGTAATAAAGTGCGGTCTTTACTGACATGCTCCATTGAGCGAATAAACTGTTTTTCAGCGCGAGCATCTAAACTGGCTGTTGGTTCATCCATTAATAAGATGGGCGGGTCATTTAAGGTTGCTCTTGCTAATGCAACGGTTTGACGTTGCCCTCGGCTTAATGACAAGCCGCCTTCACCTACTTGCTGATCTAAACCTTCAGACTCAAGGTTAGTAAACATACTGACCCCAGAAAGCTGCACTGCACGAATAAGTTGATGCTCTGTCACCTGACGGGTGCCAAAAAGAATATTATCTTTAATAGAACCATGAAAAAGGGTCACATCTTGGGGCAAATAGCCGAAATTTTTACGTAAATCACTGGGGTGAATTTGACCCGCATCTAAGCCATCGTAACGCAGGCTGCCTTGAGTGGGTTTATACAAGCCAACTAACAGTTTTGCTAAGGTACTTTTGCCTGAGCCATTACGGCCGATAATAGCAATACGCTCACCGGGTTTTATGTGGACGGAAAGCGGATGTAGCACAGGTCTTTCGGCTTCAGGAAAGCTGAAAGCGATGTTGTCAGCATCAATTTTACCTTGTAAGCGCTGTTTGCTAACCAAATGGCCTTTGTTTTCAAACTCTTCTTCTTGGTTCATTACCTCGTCAAGTTGGCGTAGCGAGCTTGCTGTTTGGTTGCCTCGAGTAATTAGCCCTGCAAGTTGCGCCATCGGTGAGATCGCGCGGCTTGAAAGCATCACCGCTGCGATAATGCCGCCCATTGAGATAGCATTATCAGCCACCCGATACACCCCAAGGATCACCACGCAGACGACGGTAAGCTGCACAATAAAGTTAGCCACATTACTGACGGCATTAGTGAGTTTTTTAGATTTAAGCTGCCAGTTAGCGGTGTGGCCTATCATCTGCTGCCAACTTTTTTGTACTAGGCCTTCTGCGCCATTAGCTTTAATGGACTCTAATGCCGTTAAGCTTTCAATCAAATGGCCGTGCTTGAGGCTTGAAAAGCGGTTACTTTCTTCAATTGCGGCCTTAAGTTTTGGTTGGATGTAGAACGTAAAGCCGATAATGATAATCCCCCCAAGAACTGGGATAACCGCTAGGTCGCCGGCAACAATATAAATAATGGTGACAAACAGTAGGGCGAACGGAAGGTCCACTAAGGTGGTGATGGTTGCAGAGGTTAAAATTTCTCGAATACTGTCAAATTCACTTAATTGCCTTGCCATGCCGCCCACGCTAGGGGAGCGTTTTGATAGTGGAATCCCAATTGCTTTGGCAAATAATTTTGAAGAAACAATGATATCGACTTTTTTACCTGCAACATCAATTAAGTAGCTGCGTAACTGACGTAAAATAAGATCAAATAAATAGGCAATCCCTGCGCCAATGGCGAGTACCCATAATGACTCAAAGGCTAAATTCGGTACCACTTTATCGTATACATTCATGATGAATAATGGTGATACCAATGCGAATAAGTTAACTAGCACAGATGCAATCAGGGCATCTCGATAGATGGGTGCTGAGTCTTTAATGCTTTGTAGTAACCAGTGAGTACTATTATCGTGAATGTGAACATCAAAGCTGTTATCGCCACGAAACTCTTGTTTAACTAAAAATAGATAACCCACATAAAGGGTTTCTAGTTCTTCAATGGTGAGAACTTCTTCTCCACCGGTTTCGGGTAATTGAATGGTTGCTTTGTCAGCATCGATATCAAGGCTATGTAATATGCAGGCTTTTTTATCTTTAAGCAGTAAAATACAAGGCAGTAAAATAGCTGATATTTGATTAAGATCTTTACGGGTTAATTTAGCTGACAAACCACCACGCGAGGCAGCTTGCGGTAGTAAATCTGGAGTGATGTTAGCGCCAGTTAATGGTAAGCCTGCCGCAAGTGAGTCACTTGAGCATGGCGAACCAAAATGTTCAGTCATTAAGACTAAGCAATCAAGTAATGGATCAACAGTGGTCCGTTGGGACGCTGAAATAGTCCACTGTTCTTGATTGTTTGATGCAGTTGCTGGCACCTAATATAGATCCTTCATATTTATAATTATTAACAATCTCTTTAGTTGACGCTTACATATTACTACGTAGCGTCAACAAAGTGTTGTATTTAAGGAATAATATTACCATCTGGATTATGATCTAAAGGATCAATAATAGTATTTGGAGCCGGAGCTTCATTTGTGGTATCGACAATTAAAGCGCCATCATTAATTAATCCGTTAATAATGACCCCATCTTCATTGCTGCTATATATTGATGATAGTTCGATTCCATCGAGAATAATTTGTTGTTCAAAGACATCATCACCATTTGCATCAATACTAATAGTGGTAGATCCATTAGCTTCAGTAATGTTTAGCAAATCTTCTAAAGATGAGTACTCTTCGTTCACGAGTATGTCACTTAAATCAAGCTTATCTTCGCTTACGTTGAAGTCGGTAATATGGTCAGCACCAAATTCACCTTGTTGCCAGACGAAGGTGTCATTGCCACTATCGCCACGCATGATGTCATCACCTAGACCTCCTATTAGGGTGTCATTGCCTTCACCGCCTCTAAGCCCATCATTATGGCTGCCACCATCGATATTATCGTCTCCTGTATGACCATAAAGAATATCGGAGCCTGATTGACCGAATATAGAATCATTGCCACTACCTCCATTGACCGCATCTACTTGTGCTGAAGTAACGTCCTCTGTAAGTAATAATCCATTAGTATCTATTATGCTATCGGCGCCCGAAAGTGTGCCTGTCATGATGTGATGAGTATCAATTTCTTCGGAAGTTAACTCAAGTTCATCATCTGATTGATAATTAGTTGATCCTGTTGCACCCGCATAAATAGTGTCATTTCCTTTACCTGTTTCGATATGGTCATGACCCTCACTACTGCTTATAATTTGCTTATTATTCTGACTAAAGCTAGTAAGGTTGCTGCCATTGTCTGTAATCAAATTACCATCAGAGTTAGTTATTTGTCCGAATAAGCCTCCACCGAAACTAACATTGAGCTGTTTCTGAGTGCCATTTTCTCCATCTAATACAATAATTTCATCGGCTAAGTTTGAACCTTCTACGTTGAGATTATCAGACGTGGAAGTAGGAACTCCTTGTACATTAACCAAGCTAACGTCTATAGAAAGTGTTGCACTTGATTCATCGCCGTCGGAATCTCTAATTGTATAAGTGAAAGTTTCTACGGCATTGTCAGGGATAAGGTTATTATCCATGGTGACATCGTAACGATAGCTACCATCGGTATTGATAACCAAGTTACCGTATGTGCCTGTGATCACAGTACCTATATTTCCAACGATGCTCGTATCACTTTGATCCCCAGTCTCCACACCAACCACAACCGTATCAACATCTGCTCCTGTAATATCATTATCAATGACATTACCTTCGATATACGGTAACTCGTATCCATTACCTGCAACCATTCTTATAACTAAATCGTAGCTTGTTGCGGCATTTTCTTCAGTATAAATGGAAGTTACCACATCACCATTTTCATCTATAAAACCAATTACTTGAATAGTATAAAGTTCGCCTTCATAGTTAAACGTTACATTAGTTTGTTCGATAGTTACAATATCATCAGGATTTGGTCCGTCATTTGGCGTTTCATTGTGAGCTAAATTCAGGGTTAATGTTACAGGTGTGACAACACCAAAGGCGTCTATGACATTAAATACCACATCCATTGAAGCCCCTGTTATGGAGCTTCCTGAGTATATGGGATAGTTATAATGAGTAAAGGTTCCTAAAACAATATCCTGATTAAGAGCAAGTTCGCCGTTTAAAGCTGTGTCATTATCAATGAAGCCATATCCAGATTTCAGACCTGCAGTTACAGGATTACCCCAACGTATTTGATCGAATTCACTATCGTTATCTTCTCCGCCATTACCGATATCACCGTCATAACGGACAATATTAGCGCCACCAATTGTCGAGAGCCAAGTTGCTTGCACACCACCTATAATAGCGAATGAATCTTCAAGTACCTCAATAGTGACGTTATCATTTGTTGCTTTTGAAAAGTCATCAATAATTCCGGCAGATAATGTTGCTGAGGCACTATCACCATCTATATCGTAAGCAGTTATTTGGAAATTATCAGATAGTGACTCACTATTTGATCCAGTATGATTTTGTGCGCTATTTATGGAGTAATTATAATCAAGTAAACCATCGTTATAACCAGTAATCGTTAACGTTCCATACTCCCCTGCAATCACAATTGGGTTAGCTACAGAAGCTACGAGCAATGAAGCGAGTGTTAATGTGGTCGTATTAAGCCCATTTTGAATTTCAAGACGGTCTAAGCCATCATTAACTTCTATATTTGTTGAACCACTTGCTAATGTTTGCCCGTTATTTACAAAGCCAGTACCATCAGCTAAGGCAGATTCATCGACTAGAAGCACATCGGGGGTATTGATGATGACGTCTTCATCAAGTCCAATAACATTGATAGTTACAGTAGCGGTATCTATTGCTCCATATTCATCGGTAATCGTATAAGTGAAACTGTCAGTTGTGACTTCACCTGCAGATAAATTACGGAATGCATTATTGGCATTATAGCTATAGGTACCATCGCCATTAATTGTCAATAACGCGCCACTTGGGAGAGTTATTACTTCCCCATCAACTAAATTGTCGCCATTGACATGACTTATTGTGAACGTATGACCTTGAGCATCAATATCATTTGCTAATAAGCCTTCAGAGATTTCTGTGATGCTTAATGTTGCGTTTTCATTGACAACATAAGCATCAACTAGTGCAGGTCCTGTGACAGTGACAGAGTCTAAGTAGTAGTCTGAGGAGTCAGTGAGCTGTGGCCCTCCATTTGCTTCACTAATAGTTGGTGCAGCTTCAAATACCAGCTGGTCAAATACAAGGCTGCCAGTATTAATTGTAAATGTGCCGGTTGTGCCACTAGTTGTTGAAAAGGTTTCGGTTGCGACCAATTGACCATTGTAATAAGCGTACCAAGTACCTTGCTCACCACTATTTTCATCAGCAAACATTTTAGAAACACTAAAGGTTGCTTCATTAACTAGGCCATTGAAATCAACAACAATTGCTTCTGAAGTACCAGTTGCAGAATCATATTCAATTTGATTCTCTACTTGATCTGTAGACCTTGGCGAGCCCCCGACACCTAATTGATTGGTTCCATCGTTATAAGTCAGTGTTCCGGTGCTGCCGTCAGCATTTCTGGCGCTAATCACAAAGTCTGCTTCGCCATCAGCATTTGTAGGACTTACCCAACCGTTGGATGAGTCTGCAGTGGTTGAGAAAGTACTTCCAACAGCATCATCGACAGCGTCGATATTATTTAAATCAAAGGTAACAGTTGCTGTGTCAGTTAAGCTTCCGTCAGAAGCTTGAACTGTAAGGCTGATTTGGCTACCAATATCGTAATCGATTTTAGTTGTGTCATTGACCGTTATCACACCAGTACCTTCGTCGATGGCAAAAGCTCCATCTTCGCTAATTAGGCTGGTGGAACCATCTGAAAGAACAAAGCTGTAGCTCAGGTTATCTCCATCTAGGTCAGTGTCACCTAATGAATTTATGTCGTTAACATCATAAACAGCGGTACCGTTAATGATTGAGTCATTGAGCATATCAATGTGATCGCTGATATTTGGTGCTTCGTTAATATTTCGTTCGTTGAGGGTGATGGTGGCATCGGTGGTGTCACCGGCGCCATCGGTCATGGTGAC
>NZ_JBFRKH010000025.1:0-110037 GCF_041469265.1 Shewanella sp. 10N.286.51.B2 | reverse complement strand
ATTGGTGCAAGGGCTTTTTATATAAAAACCGTTTAAGCGAATAGCTTTTGAACAGATCGTTTTATTTTTAACTATTATGGGTATTTAAAGAACACTTTTGTCCTACAGTAACTATCAGTAATATGGTTTTTATCGTGTTTTGAGGTCATATTTTCATCAGAGTATGGTGAAAGCTTCAATAATTCATTACCATAGCAATGTTTTTAACAGTTATTTATCATTTTTCATTTTTATTAGAGACAATCATATGCAAAAGTCATTTGTTATTACCCTAATTATTGCCCTTATAGGTGCAATCGTTATTTATGCTCTTTCTACCAATGTTCAATTAGTCGTGTCTTTCATCGCTGGTGTTATGTTAGCGAGTCTTATATTCACTTTTGTTCCGTCTTCAACTGCAACTGATTCAAATAAGCCTTATGTTGGCCCAACAATGACACTTTATGTTGGTAACTTGCCTTACCGTGTTCATGAAGGTGAAGTGAAAGCTTTATTCGGCGAATATGGACCAGTTAATTCAGTACGTTTAGTTAGAGATAGAAAAACAGGTCGCCGTAAGGGATTTGGTTTTGTTGAAATGTCTGAAACTGGCGCCAAGAAAGCAATGAACAAGTTAAACGATTACAGTTTCCAAGAACGCACACTAAAGGTGCGTGAAGCTAAATCACAAGAGTCAGATCCATCTGAGTCAAATAAAGAAGACTAAACCCCTTCTATTAGCTGCCTACGGAAATGCACTCTAGTTGCTTAAAACCGTAGTCAGCTAATGTTAATGCTAAGCCTTTATCTATCTTCTTTGTAAATCCCGCTGTTAACCTGCCTACTTTGTTCGTTTTACCTTTAGCTGACCTGTTTATTGTTTCTAATAATGACGCCACTCTTATTGCAATGGCTTCGCCGGAATCTAATAGCGTGACGGGATGGCTAATACATTCAGTAATTTCTTGGCGTAATAATGGAAAGTGAGTACAACCTAAAACTAAGGTATCTATATTAGTGCCATTAATCGCTGCCAAGATAGGCTTTATGGTGTCTAAGTTTATAGGGTTTCTTTTGGCTTTCTCTTCGGCAATAAGCACTAGCTCAGATGAACCAATCAAAGTCACTTCGCAGCCACCAGCAAACTCACGAATCAACTCTTTAGTATAAGCTCTTTCAACTGTCCCTGGTGTGGCGAGTAAGGCAAAGTGTTTTGTCTTAGTCAATTGCGCTGCAGGTTTAATTGCTGGCACTACGCCCACCACAGGTATGGTTAGTCGTCTTCGTAAATGCGGTAACACTAGGGTGCTGGCAGTATTGCAGGCAACGACCACAATGGAAGCATTAATGCATGCCACTTGCTTGATAATCAGTGCTACACAACCTTCAATTAATGCTTGTTCTGCTAGATCCCCATAAGGTAGCCGCGCATTATCAAATAAATAGAAGATATCTTTAGCAGGCATTTTTGTTTGAATGTGTTCTAAAACGGATAAACCGCCGATACCAGAATCAAAAATAAGTATTGGACCTGACAATCTCTTCTCCATAATGCGGGTGATAAAAGCTGTATAGATAAAATTAACCACTTAATCCATTAAGATTAAGTCAATCCGCTGGACATCAGCGTTGTGTAGTATAATATTTGCGCCCTTAATTTACAGCCTATGGTGGAACAAAATGAATTTAGCTGCAATGGATCCTAAAAACTATGATGCGCAACTAGCAGAGAAGCGTATCAAGCTTGAACAGGACTTTGCCGATTTTACGCCGCCTAGTTTAGAAGTTTTTACCTCAGAACCAGCCCATTACCGTATGCGCGCCGAGTTTCGAGTATGGCACGATGGCGATGACTTATTCTATTACATGTTTGATAAAGTCTTAGATGAAAAAGTGCGCTGTGAGCAATATCTGCCTGCAGGGACTTTAATCAATGAAATGATGACTGCATTAATGGAAGAGCTACGTCCTAATCATGATTTACGCTTTAAACTGTTTCAAGTGGACTTTTTAACCACGCTTAGCGGTGAGATCTTAGTGTCGTTACTTTATCACCGCCAATTAGGTGACACTTGGATAGAACAAGCGACCCAAATGAAGGCGCGTTTAGCTGAAAAGTTTAACGTCAATATCATTGGACGAGCACGCAAACTTAAAATCGATTTAGATAAAGACTTTGTGGTTGAGACTCTCGATGTAGCCGGTCAGGTATTACATTATAAACAAATTGAAAATAGCTTTACTCAGCCAAATGCAAAAGTGTCAGTCAAAATGCTTGAATGGGCGATTTCTGCAACTAAAGACAGCACGGGTGACTTATTAGAGCTTTATTGCGGTAATGGTAATTTCACTATCGCTTTAGCGCAAAACTTTGACCGCGTACTAGCAACAGAATTAGCTAAGCCATCTGTTGATGCTGCGCAGTATAATATTGCCATCAACAAAGTCGATAATGTGCAAATCATTCGTATGTCTGCTGAAGACTTTAGTGATGCGATGGCGAAAAAACGCACCTTTAGACGTTTAGAAGGTATTGACTTAGATAGCTACGATTGCAATACCATTTTCGTTGACCCACCACGAGCGGGTATTGACGATGACACCTTGGCATTAATGCAAAACTACGACCGCATTTTATATATTTCATGTAACCCAGAAACCCTAAAAGCAAACCTTGAGGTACTGGGAAGCACCCATAAGATCACCCGTTTCGCTTTATTTGATCAATTCCCATATACCCACCATATGGAATCAGGTGTACTACTAGAACGTAAGTAGGTTCAACACATATTAAAAAGCCGTTATGGGATGAATTATCCATAACGGCTTTTTTATTGCGCAAGTTTTACTATTAATTCACTGATGCTATTTAGTATCAACTTTATGTTGCAGCGCTTCTGCGCCTTTTGCCACCATGCGCAATTGCAGCACTAAGTGATCGGCTAATACTTTTCTGTCAGCTCGTTTCATATCTAAAGCTGATGCCCCAGCGTTAAACACTAGGGTAACTAAAGCTTCTGCTTGTACTCTGGCTAGCATCGGCGTTCTTCCAGCAGTCGCCTCTGTGTAATGAGACAACTCTGAAATAAAGTGTTCTATTTCTCTTGCTACAGCGGCACGAAAAGCCGCTGACGTTCCTGAGCGCTCATGTAATAGAATTCGAAAAACATTGGGATTTGATTCTAATACTTCCACAAACGTGTCAACCGAGATGCGAATGACACTGCCACCCGCTTCTGCGCGCTGGCGACCTTTACGCATCATTTGTCGAAGTGTAAGTCCACCTTCATCAACCATGGTTAAACCAAGTTCATTCATGTCTTTGAAATGACGATAAAAAGAGGTTGGTGCTATGCCCGCTTCCCTTGCCACTTCTCGCAAGCTTAAACTGGAGAAACTACGTTCAGCGCTTAATTGATTAAAAGCGGCATCTACCAATGCACGACGGGTTTTTTCTTTCTGTAATGCTCTTACACCCATGTAAAGATCCATTTAGTAAATGTTATTGCACAGATAATACCGCTTTTAAGCTAAAAACACAGCCCCGAGATACTTGACCGAATAAAGTTGGTGAGCTAAATTAGCTTACAACTGTACGCTCAATAAGAATCATGGATTATCTTAATGAAAAAACCACCGATTATTTGGTTAAATACTGCTTTATTTGCGCTAACACTACTTGGCGCGCTGACTTTAGTGCCGTGGCGTGGCTTTACACATGGCTTTGAAGCTATTGAGTGGATTGCTTTTGTGGTACTTGCCTTTGCTAGCGGCCTTTCAATTACCGCCGGTTACCATAGATTATGGTCTCACAAAGCTTATAAAGCGCATCCTGCAATGCGATTCTTATTTGCCCTTGGCGGTGCATTAGCATTACAAAATAGTGCACTGCATTGGTCATCAGATCATCGCATCCATCATAAGCACGTTGATAATAACGACAAAGATCCTTATTCAGCCAAAATGGGCTTTTGGTATAGTCATATTGGTTGGATGCTACGTGAATACCAAGCCAGTCGTTATCATGATTATAATAACGTCCGTGACTTACAAAAAGATGCCATCGTTATGTGGCAGCATAAACATTATCTTACCCTAGTGGTATTGATGAATATCGCACTACCGGCATTTTTAGGCTGGCTCAATGGCGATATTATTTCAATGGTGCTGATGGCAGGACTATTACGTTTAGTGGTCGTACATCACTGTACTTTCTTTATTAATTCATTAGCCCATGTCTGGGGCAGTCAGCCATATACCAATAAAAATACGGCTAAAGATAATGGCATGATTGCCTTACTGACCTATGGTGAGGGTTATCATAACTTTCATCACATTTTTGAAAATGACTACCGTAATGGTATTAAGTGGTGGCATTACGACCCAACAAAATGGCTAATTAAGTCAATGCAATGGTGTGGTTTAGCCACTGATTTACGAGTAGTACCGCAAGAGCGAATCGAAAGTGCCAAACTTCAAATGCAATTATTAAGAGCGCAAAATAAGGTCGCACATTTACCAAATTGTGATGAAATAATCGCTAATTTCCAAGCCGAATATGATCTTATGAAGCAACATCTAGTGGATTATTATCAAGCGAAAAAGGTACTGCTAGATGCCAAACGTAAACAACTGAGCAACCAGCAATTAAAATTGCAGGTCGAAGAATTAAAAGCACGTTTGTTAGCCCAAAAGAAAAACTGGAATAACCTCACTGCTGCTTATTAAAGTCTGTTTTAACCCATTAAAAGTAAACGGCTACCTTGCAAGGTAGCCGTTTGTGTTTATGATGGATAATCTTCCTTTTTAAGGGTTACCCATTAATGTCTGAATCGTCAGTTAAACTTACTGAATATAGCCACGGCGCCGGCTGTGGCTGTAAAATTTCCCCGCAGGTACTTAGCACCATACTTGCCTCATCTTTACCCTCTTTTACCGATCCTAAATTATTAGTCGGCAATCAAACCCGTGACGATGCAGCAGTTTACCAACTCAATGATGAAACAGGCATTATCAGTACTACTGACTTTTTCATGCCGATTGTGGATGACCCCTTCACCTTTGGGCGTATCGCGGCCACTAATGCCATCAGCGATATTTATGCCATGGGCGGCACGCCTATCATGGCTATTGCCATACTTGGCTGGCCAGTGAATATCTTAGCTGCAGAAGTGGCTCAAAAGGTTATTGAAGGCGGGCGCCAAGCCTGCGCAGATGCGGGAATAATGTTAGCTGGCGGTCACAGCATTGATGCACCTGAGCCGATTTTTGGATTGGCGGTAACCGGACAAATCCCTCTTGAGCAATTAAAGCGCAATAATACGGCAAAAGCTGGCGATAAACTGTATCTCACTAAACCGATAGGGATCGGTATCCTCACTACCGCGCAAAAACAAAAAAAGCTCACAGAGCAAGACAGTATGATTGCCATTGATGCCATGTGTCAGCTAAACAAGGCCGGCCAAGATATTGCGGCAATCGCTGGAGTAAATGCACTGACAGACGTCACGGGTTTTGGCTTGGCAGGTCATTTGATTGAAGTTTGCCAAGGTGGCGATGTCACTGCGAATTTAGTATTTAATAACATCCCATTATTAGACCGAGCGCTGCACTACTTAAACTTAGGTTGCACCCCAGGCGGAACCCAACGCAACTTCGACAGTTATCAGCAATACTTACCTAAAATGAGCGAGCAACAAAAAGCGATTCTGTGCGATCCGCAAACCAGTGGCGGCTTGTTGATTGCGGTAAGCGCTGACGCAGAACAACAACTGGTTGCTTTACTTGAGGCGCAAAATATTGCCCCTATTTGCATTGGTGAATTGAGCGCTTCAAATACCAATAGCGCATTAATTACACTGACATAGAGAGTAACAAATGCTTGCTAACATCATTGCTAAAACCGAGTATCAACGTCTTTTCCTTCAGCAGCGTGCGCTCATTGATGTGCGCGCCCCCATCGAATTTAGTAAAGGCGCCTTCGAGCATTCGGCCAATTTCCCGCTGATGAATGACAGTGAACGTACCAAGGTTGGTACTTGCTATAAAGAGCAAGGACAACAGGCGGCTATCGAATTAGGTCATCAATTGGTTAATGGCAAAACCAAACAGCAGCGCATTGAAAGCTGGCAGCAGTTTATCGCTAAGCACCCCAACAGCTACCTATATTGTTTTCGTGGTGGCTTACGTTCAAAGTTGTCACAGCAATGGCTGAAAGAGGCCGGCATCGATATCCCTTATATTGAAGGTGGCTATAAAGCCATGCGCCAATATTTAATTGATATCATTGATACCGCGGCGACTTTGCAGCCCTTAGTCATTTTAAGCGGCAGCACCGGCAGCGGCAAGACCGAGCTCTTACAACTGCGACCAGAGTCCATTGACTTAGAAGCCATTGCCAATCATCGCGGCTCAAGCTTTGGTAAGAACCTTGAGCCCCAACCAACTCAAATTAATTTCGAAAATCAGCTGGCGACACAGCTACTACAACATCAGCAATTGCCACAACATAAAATATTGTTAGAAGACGAAAGCTTCTTAATCGGGCGCTCAGCCATACCCAAAGCTTTTTACCAAGCGATGCAAGCCAGTGAGATGATTGTATTAGAAGAAAGCTTGGCGAATCGTATAAACAGAATACATAAAGACTATGTTATTGATAAGTCAGCCGCCTTTATCAATAAATATGGCGCAGAACATGGAAAAGAACAGTTTAGCCAATACCTGCTTAGCAGCATTAATAGCATCAAAAAACGCTTAGGTGGCAAGCAACACCAACAGCTCAGTGCCATTATTGAAAGCGCCATAAATCGACAGTTTTCAATAAACGATGCTAATGAACATTTTGATTGGATTTCAATACTATTAGAGCGCTATTACGACCCTATGTATCAATACCAAATGAGCAAACGTCAGCAAAGGGTAATATTTAGTGGTGATAAAATTGCGATCCAGCAATATTTAGATCAGCTAGCAGGATAATTCACACACTCTGCACTCATAACAACGAACGGTTGCTGTTATGAGTGTCACATAGCAAAGATAGAGCAACCACTTATACTCGTGTTTTAGCTCCATCACTTAACGACCATTAGCGCTCTCATTTAACGAGTAGTTGTGCTATCAAATAACTCAGTGACCTTAGCTTGTAGCCCATGGCGACCCAGTGAGACCCCATCGACCGCTGCATCAATATTCACAGTCACCCTAGACCAAAAACGCTTCGGCAGTGTTGTCAGTGCATGGCCGCCTTTATGGCTAAAGTATGAGCCCCATAAGCCTTGTAATGACATCGGGATTACTGTGACGGGATCTCTCGCTAAAATCGCTTCGATACCGGGTCTAAACTCAGCAATTTCACCATCAACAGATAAACGTCCTTCAGGGAAAATACACACTAGCTCCTCATTACCAAGGGCTTCATGGATTAGCTCAAATGCTTGCTTGTAGGTGGTTTCACACTTTTTAGGTGAGCAAATAGGAATAACTCCAGCATGGCGAAAGAGATATTTTAATAGCGGAATTTCACTGATGGATTTATCCATCACAAAACGAATAGGACGGGTGGATGCACCCATAATAATTAAGGCATCAACATAGCTAACATGATTACAGACAATCACCCCAGCTCCCTGCGCCGGAATATTGAGACGCCCATTAACACTGACGCGGTACATCAAGTGGCTCAACAAGTAACTGATAAAGCGCTGAGCAAACTCAGGTACCTGAGCATACACATATAACGCCACCGCAGTGTTCAACCCAGCAAGGAGTAAAAATAATTGCGGAATACTCCACTCTAAAACGCCAAGTAACAACATAGATAGTATTGCCGCCATCACCATGAATAAGGCATTAATAATATTGTTTGCCGCAATAGCTTGGGCACACTCCCCTGGTGCAGCCCTAGATTGAATAAAGGCATACAAGGGCACAATGAATAATCCACCACTTAAGCCAATAAACAGCAAATCAGCCATCAGCCGATAATGCTGCGGATCAGTGATGAAGCGACTAAAGCTATATACGAAACTGCTATCTAATGGCGCTGGCGGAATAGCAAAAATTAAATCAACCCCAAATACCGTTAAGCCTAAAACCCCAAACGGCAACACGCCTAACTCCACATGACCATAGGAA
Organism: Shewanella sp. 10N.286.51.B2; assembly: GCF_041469265.1. Lineage (NCBI taxonomy): Bacteria > Pseudomonadati > Pseudomonadota > Gammaproteobacteria > Alteromonadales > Shewanellaceae > Shewanella > Shewanella sp. 10N.286.51.B2. The sequence goes on along the minus strand of NZ_JBFRKH010000025.1, from coordinate 101,919 downwards.
ATCCGCTCACATACCCACGAGCCTATGGCGATACCAATGGAAAATAATGCCAACAATAACGACACCACGGTCGCATCGGCATACAGGTGTAATTTAGCAAAGTTTGGGAACTGGGTTAAATAAGTGGCGCCCAAAAACCAAAACCAGCTAATGGCGAGAATAGCCATCCAGATACTTGGGGTTTGCCTTACTTTGGCAATACTGCGCCATGTTCCCGTAAAAGGGGTAAAACGAATTTTACTGATTGTGCCTTGTGGCGGTAATGCAGGAATAGCCCGGCTTGATAAGTAACCAGCAATAGATAACGTCACCACAGTCACCGCAGCGCCAAGTAAACTATGCTCACTTGCCACTAACAAACCTGCAGACAAGGTGCCAGCAAGGATCGAGATAAAGGTGCCCATTTCAACCCAAGCATTACCAGTAACTAACTCATCTTCTTTAAGCGTTTGTGGCAATAAGGAATACTTAACTGGGCCAAAGTAAGCCGATTGACTGCCAGTAAGAAATAGCAGCACCAACATCAGCAAATAGCTTTGCGACAATATGGCAAAAGCCGCGCAAGACATGATGATAAGCTCCAGTAATTTAAGTCGTCTTATCAGTCGCGCTTTGTCCATATTGTCAGCCACGACACCTGCATGGGCTGAAAATAAGAAAAACGGTAAAATAAACACTCCGGCAGCTAAATTAACAAACATATTGACGCTAATCGGTAGTGCATCTACCTGGCTGTAAGTCACCAGTAATAGCAGCACATTTTTATAGATATTATCGTTTAATGCCCCAAGGCACTGAGTGATGAAGTAAGGGAGAAAACGTTTGGTTAATACCATGAAACATCCTTATTTTGCCATTCCTGAGGTATAGCCTTGAATATAAATAGATAACAATTTTGGTAAGTAATTTAAGCCATGAATGAGGCTCTGAGTGAACACCCCCTCTCCTTCACGCATTGCATTTGCCCTTAAGCCGTTATTATCAATAATGCTTTGAACAACAAACTAACAGCAAACAAAATTAAAACAATGTTCATAACCCATTAATTTATAGACAGCATGAGTATTTTATAAATGCCAGTCACAAAAAAGCCCTCTACTAGAGGGCTTAAATAAGTCATGTTGGCAATACTAGTTAGTCAGTATATCGTCCCAGGGTAAACTCGGGCTACCTACAACAATAAAATTAGGATTTTCAAGGGTTTCACGTTCATTGTAAGTTAGCGGCTGCAGGTTAATATCCATTAACGCGCCACCGGCTTCTTCTAGAATAATTTGCGCAGCGCCAGTATCCCACTCGCCAGTTGGCCCTAAACGCACGTAACAGTCAGCTCGGCCTTCGGCCACTAAACAACTCTTTAATGCTGCGCCGCCTAACACCACTAATTCGCAACTGCTAGGATGACTGAGTAACTTTAATACTGATTGTGGGTCTTGACGACGACTTACCGCAAGACGTAAACCTGATTCATTAATATCAGTAAGTGGTTTACTGCTAATACGCACTTCATTGTTAGCATCACGTTTGTAGGCTCCTAAACCTGCAATCGCGTAGTAACACACGTTTGTCATCGGCACATACACTATCCCCATCACAGGGCGATTATGCTCAACGAGTGCAATAATCACTGAAAAGTCACCACTACCAGCAATAAATTCACCAGTGCCATCTAATGGATCCACTAACCAATAACGTGGCCACTCGCTACGCTCATTAAAAGGTATATCGGCAGCTTCTTCACTTAAGATTGGAATATCAGGCGTTAATTTAGCAAGTTCAGTACAAATAATTTCATTTGCAGCCAGATCCGCTGAGGTGACAGGAGTATTATCAGATTTTATTTCGCGATCAAAATCACCTTTCAAATAAATATCGCGGATTTTTTGACCCGCCTCGGTGGCAATACTGATGACTTGTTCAATTACTTCTTCTGGCTTCATAACGACTCCAATCGCCAAATAATACTCTGAATAGTGTCAAGTTAGACTAATTTACGATTTATTTGTAGTTAAATTAGATGAGTAAGCTGAAATATTTTAATCATCAGTCAGTAATAACGCTTACAACATCTCAATTGGCTAAATTTAGCCGCTAACACAGTAGCAAGATTAACCTTGTAAATGTTGTTGGGCTAAAAATAATGCACTCACACTTCTCGATTCTGAAAAATCAGTGTTATCCAGTAACGCTTGCCATTCACCAAGCGCCCACGGGATAACTTCAATAGGTTCAGGCTCATCACCTTCTAGGCTGCTTTCATATAAATCTTCAGCAATGAAAATTTGCATCTTACTGGCAAAATAACCTGGCGCTAAGCTTAATTCTTTCAATAAGGTCAGCTTACGACTGGCAAAACCGATTTCTTCTTGTAACTCACGATTCGCGGCTTCAACAGCCTCTTCGCCAGGATCAATCAAGCCTTTAGGAAAACCCAACTCATAATTATCAGTGCCTGCGGCATATTCTTTAGCCAACAAAAATTGACCTTGATGCACAGGCACAATCATGACCGCACCGCGGCTGCCACCACTCATTCGTTCATATTGACGCTCAATGCCATTAGAAAATTTTAGGTGCAGCTGTTCTATCTGAAACAGTCGACTTTTGGCGACAATTTCGCGATGAAGAATTTCGGGCTTTTTATGCCGTGATGTCATTAAAACCTCGTATATGACGAATTTAGTAAGACCAGTTACAATCTTACTACCCTAGCTATATTCTACAACCGGAATTTACATGTTTCCTTGGCATAAGATAGACACAGTTTTGCTCGATATGGACGGCACCTTGCTGGATTTGCATTTTGATAACCATTTTTGGTTAACTTTGGTACCTCAACAGCTTAGTACACAAAAGCAAATTTCCTTAGCCCAAGCGCAGGCGCTAGTCGAGCAGTCTTACCATAAGGTTGTTGGCACCCTAGACTGGTATTGCATTGATTTTTGGCAGCAACAATTAGACATAGATATTCTCACCCTGCATTATTCACTGGTTGAGCGAATTCAAATGCGCCAAGACAGCATGCCCTTTTTAGAGGCGCTCGCTACGGCAGGTAAACAAAGAATCCTGTTAACCAATGCCCATCCTAAAAGCCTAGAACTTAAATTAGAACATACTGAACTGGCAAGAGGCCTAGATGGAATGATGTCGAGCCATGAAACGGGTTATCCTAAAGAGCACCCTGAATTTTGGAAGCAAGCATTCGCGAAATATGACTTAGATCCAAGCCGCTGTTTGTTTGTTGATGACAATGAAAATATTCTTGAAGCATCACGTTTGGCGGGTGTTGGCTTTCAATTAGGTATTAGCAATCCTGACAGTCAAAAGCCCAATAAGGATTTCATCGATTTTCCTGCCATTGATGATTACCAACTCTTACATCAAGACTTATTAGCTGCAGTTAAAGGCTAAGTGCCTATGGTAGCTAATAATTTATAGCCAATAAAAAAGGCAGCTGATGTGATTCAGCTGCCTTTCAAATTTCTGATGAAGCAGTCGTTACTACAACCCTGGAATCGTGCCCTGATAATTAACAGGGTAATAGCCTTGGCTATCTTGTTTACCCAAAAAGCTTAAAGCTTGGGTTAAATCTTGTGGCTGCTCATGGGTCGGTTTGATCTTAGCACTAACCACAATACGATTATTTTCACCTAAAGTGGCGCTACCTTGAATCCCCATTTTGTTCATTGAGTCATCAGTCATCAATTGCACTTGGCCATCAATGCAGCTTAACCCTAGGGCGATATCCCCTAAAGGATATTGACCAAACTGATTTTTAACATCAATAGCATTTAAAAATAGCTTACCGGTTAACTGCTCACACCAAGGCGTACCTTGCTTAAGGCTTTCAACAATTAAACTGACATCACCATCAACCATGGTTCTAAAGGGTAATTTGGCATTGCCTAATAAAAATTTATTCGGCGCTTCAAAACGCAGGTTCTCAGCGGAGACACCCGCTAAAGACCAGCTAATATCACCCTGACCACTGACTGGCGTTGCCCGGCTACCAATCTGTAAATCAACATTAAGCTGACCAATAAATAATGCCCAAGGACTTAAATCCCATGACACCTGTTCAATCAAACGGCGATCAATCGACACCAAATCAGCAGAGCCTTGCCACAATGTACCACTAACACCGCTTACCTTGATATTATTGGGTAATGGCGCAATCCCCACTAGCCAATTTGCTGGGATAAATACCACCAAAAAGATCAGGTAAACAAAAACACCTAAAATAATTTTCTTAATCAAACTCACTACTATACCTACTTACTTAGATAACTGAATACGGCGCACTTTGACATAACCTGCCAAGTCAGACTCTGATACATCAACACTTTCTAGGGTTAAGCCTTTTTCTTCAACCAGTTCATGCAAGTAATCAAGTAAGCTGTCAAATGGCACATCGTCCATCCATAATTGGATTTTATTGCCCTGTGGCTGCATACGGGTAATGTCTAAATCATATTGGCCAGCTAATTGGTTCACAATCGAACTTAAGCTGCCTGATGCTCTTGGCCCAGAACCTTGTTGTTTTAAACCGGCAATTTTATTCGCCGATTGTTTAACATAATTTAAGGTTTGCTTGGCTGCTTGATGATCTTTTTCAGCATTGTCTGCCGCAGTTGCAATCGGGCTCCAAATGCCCCAATACAAAATTCCAATAACCACAAACACTGCGCAACTGCCGACTAATTGCTGTTCACGTTGCGCGAGTCCACGCCACCAAATTTGCAAATTTTCCATATTATTTGCCCTTCAAGGTAATTGTGGTATTCACTTCATTGTCACCGCTATTGATGGCACCCATATCAAACTCATAACGCGCTTCAACCAGTTGCTTGAATTTATCCACGTGATCATAACTTTTTGCCGTCACTTGCATGCGCAGTTCATTACGACTTGCATCAAAACGAATTGAGTTCGGTTTTAAATCGGGCACTTTTTGAAATGACTCTTTCAGGCCATCAAGCATGTCAAAGAAAGCAGCACCGCCACCTTGACCTTTAAGACTGCGCAATTGTGAGTCCAGCTGCGAGCGAATATTAACAATCCGGTTTACCCCTGGACTAACACGCTTAAATATCGCTTCACTTTGCTGTTTTATTTCAGCGGTTTGTTGATTCAACTGATGAATGGTTAAGCCTTTATTCACTAGCCCAAGTACGATAGCAATAACCGCTACAATAGCCGCATTTTTCCATAGCATCAGATGCTTGCTGTATTCACGCTTTGGCTGATACACACCGCTTAATAAATTAATCGGTGCCTGTAAAATACCCTTTGCCAATACCATCATCGGAATATCTAATGGTTTCGCTTCCACCTCAGCATTGGTAAACACTAAGTCTTCGCTATAGGCGGCAATTTTTAGCGCAGAATCGGCATCACTTCGACGCGATAGCAGCTCAGGTAAGGCGAAATCTAACCATGTTTTTGGCAAGCTCACACCACTACCTTCACCGGTACGCAGTAACAATTCATCACCCATATCCAGCGCAGCCCAGCTACATTGATCCAACGGTAAGGCTAAACAATCAGGGACAATACTCTTTACTTTAATGCCAGCATCAAGCAGCCAAGATAACCAGTTTTGCATTTGCTCATGGGCCACTGCGGCGACATTTAGCTGCTCACCATCACGGGGGCCAACCACAAAGTGCATGGTTTCAACATCAGAGGCGATGGTTTCTTCTAGCATGAAAGGGAGTGCCTTTAACGCTTGGCGCTGATTTTTTTCAGGCAATGCAATTTGAGTCAATGTCATACTGGCCGCTGGCACCAACACATCCACCGGACGATTGCCCGCGCGCTCAGTCAAACTGGTTAAGCTCGCTGCATCACTTAACTCACCTGAAGCAATAATTTCTTGCTCTTGTTCTGACCATACCAGCCACGAACAAGGACTTGTTGATGTTTTCCCTAATCGGATAAAAAGCCGTTCAGACACTGTCATTCTCCACAAGCTTCAAACTGCCACAGGCCAAACTAGCCAAGGTTAATTGAAGCGGATTGTTACCCATATTCATTATTGCTGATCACCGTATTGACGACTGATCACATCAAACTTGTTATTACTGCGACGCAAAACGCTATCCATTCTAAACATCGCATTATCCACTTTAGCGCCCGCTTTTAATAAGAAGTAATTACTATCGACCACTATGCTCGATTTCATATTACTTTCAGTGGCTAAACTCGCTAAGGAATTATTTTCCCAAAACTCTGCTGCGGTTTCGAAGCCATCTGCAGGTCGTTGGTTAATTAAACTTTCCGCATCGCTTTGGCTAATCTTGTTTTCTAGCATACCCACTAACAATGCTGCTTGTTCAACCTCTAGGGTATTCACATTAAGCAATTGTTGGTTATTACCTGGTATCGCGCAAATATAAGGCAACAAGGTTAAATACACTTGCTGGTTATATCCTAATACCGCCCGCAGCTCACTGCGATGATTCATCAAGGTATTCGCTGCTCGATACGGCGTATTACGAGACTCATAATCGGCATCTTCAGCGCCATAGGGCATTGCTACCGTATCTTCGTCAATATAATCAATCAAAGTATGGGTCAGCCGCTCGGCGCCAAATTCATCCATACCTAGGGCAACCAACAGTGACATATACTGAGTCGCGGCTAATGATAATTTAGGTTGGCCATTTTCAACTTCTGTTGACTTAACTGATAAAGCGTTAAGATTAAAACAAGAACGCATATCTTTAATCTCACCGCCAATTTCGCCGTATTCAGCCGGAAAAATCACATCAGCTAAAGCCCAATATTGCTGTAAATGTACGGTGCCGTCAGCATCTTCCATATCTTGCTTTAAAATCTTTTTACCTAATTCTTCTGCCGAAATAGCATACCAATAGGCTTGATCATACTGGGCTAAATTCAAGGTACGGCGCATGGATAACTGATTACGGCTGGTAATATTGGTCGCAATAATCACCACTAAAGCGACCACCAGTAACACCACTAATAACGCGACTCCGCGCTGTTTACGCAACCCCGGCGACTGATATTTCATCATCCGTCTTCACCCGTGCTAGAGCCATCAGTATCATTGTCGTTATCAGTATTATCGTTACTACCATTATCATCGTTATTGTCGCCGTTACTGGCTGCGGCATCACCGCCACCTTTAGGCAGTAGAAAACGACGCTCAATGATACCTAAGCCTTCAATTTCTAATTTCATCGCGATGCCAAGTGGCAGTTGTGAAGCATCAACTTTACGCTCCCATTTATCACCGACAAAAAACGAATACTCGATGGAGATAACATCTTTAATGATCAAACTTTTTAATGGCTCTGCACCAATTTCTGGCTCAGGGTAAGGATAGTACCAACGCTCTAAGCGGCCTTCTTGCACCACATATGACACCGATTGCAAACTACCCCTTGGCAACATGCCATCAGGGTTGAGCCAACCTAAACGGAAAAACACCAGCGCTTCGGTTTCTGAGTCCAGCATGTTATCGCCCGTTTGAAACACAGTGGTGGTACGCTCGCCGTCTAGGCCACGTTGTGTTCGGGCTACCATCTGGCCTAAATCACGTTCGATAATGCCAAAACCTTGCTGTAAGGCTTTCAAACGGATTGAAAATTCTTTGGTGGCTTCATCGTTTTTCATCACGGTTGACAGTACCGAGTTCGATGCCAGCCCGATCATGGCAAAAATACCAATAGCAATCATCATTTCCAGCAAAGTAAAGCCTGCTTGGCGATGATTGTCGCTGTGTCTTGAGCGCTTAGCCTTCATTGTGAACATAGCTACTCACTTGTGCGACGGTGCGATTAAATCTGTCATCATCACTGACTAATACTCTGATCATTCTGAAATTGTCGTCGGTGGTTTTAATCACTTCCTGACGCCAATACCAATCTTTATCGGCTAACTCTACCTGACCATTTTTAGTGCCCAGCTCAGGAAAAGGCTGCGTTAATCTAACCTCAACCATTTGATTGCTAGCAACCCATTGGGCTAAGGTTCGCTCTTCTAAAATCGGCAGGTTGGCCATTTGATCGCCAATGCTTTTGGTGACAGCAACCGCAGCAATAGAAAACACCGCCAAGGCCACTATGACTTCAAGTAAGGTCATACCTTTACTGTATTTCATCAAAGCTTCCTATGGCTAAACGCCCTAATGCATCACCCACCACTAGCACTTCAATCTCTTTACCTTGGTCGTCATCGGTCAAAAAACTCAACTCAAACGTCGACATTTCACCACTGGGAAACAGTAAGATTTGCGGCTCGGGATTTTTCTTTTTATCTTCTTTTGAGGCTTCAATTAATGGCTCATCAAACCAAGATTCATCATCTTCATCTTCTTGAACTAATGGCAAGCCATCAAGCAGTAGACTCAAACTCACACCCGGGTCCATTTGCCTTGGGGCCAGTTGACGATCTTGGGTTATAGGGTGCCATTTTTTTTCATCGTAATAGACAAATTGATATTCATCTTCTTCGACGACGATACCTAAGAATTGACCGCTTAAAATGGTTTCTTCAATCACTAATTCAGTGGTCGCAATAAACTGACGGGCCGTTTTTTTTAACGCTTGCTCAGGCCCTGAAGTACTGGTTGTCATCGTGACGGCAGCCGCAGCTAACCCCATCAATAAGGCAACCAGCAATACTTCTAAGAGGGTGAACCCCGATTGGCGTTTAGATATCATCATCTGCTATTAGACTTCGTGCTTACTGGAAGTTTTGCAGATTCCAGTTGCCGATATCATCTTCAGTTCCCACTTGGCCATCAGGACCGGCACTGAAAATATCAATACGGCCATTTTCGCCAGGACTTAATAGGTAGTAATCGTTGCGCCAAGGATCCTGTGGTAAACGCTTAATGTAACCGTCTGGTCGGTAATTACGTGGCTCAGGTGACGAGGTTGGCTTTTGCACTAACGCATCTAAGCCTTGCTCCGTTGTTGGATACACACTGTTATCTAGGCGGTACATATCGAGGGTGTTTTCTAACGCTACAATGTCAGAAACGGCTTTTTGGATATCAGCTTTATCTTTGTTACCCATTAAGTTAGGTACCACCATAGAGGCCAAAATACCTAAAATAACAATCACGACCATGACTTCAAGTAAGGTAAAACCAGCTTGTTTACCACGGGTTTGATTTCGATTAGTTTGCATTAACAACTTCCTCCGACGCGCACACTCGGTGCGCTAACAATAAATAGTAAATAACTTGGATACTTAAGCGCTGATCAAGTTATTCAATTCTAAAATAGGCTGTAAAATTGCCATCACGATAAATAACACCACCGAGGCCATACTGACCACGAGCATGGGTTCAAATACCCCTAAGGCAATATTCACATTAGATTCAAATTCTCTGTCTTGGTTATCTGCAGCACGTTCTAGCATTTGCTCCAGCTGACCACTTTTTTCGCCTGATGCAATCATATAGAGCATCATAGCCGGAAAAAGTTTGGTATTAGTTAGCGCCGCGCCCAGGCTGGTACCTTCACGCACTCTTGCTGTAGCATCATCCACTGCTGCGCGCACTTTGACGTTTTGCAGCACTTCACTGGCAATACGCATGCCCTCAAGCAAAGGTACAGAACTTGCTGACAAGATACTTAAGGTTCTCGCAAAACGGGCGGTATTCAGGCCTTTACTGACTTTGCCAATAACCGGTGCTTTGAGTAACCAGGTGTCATATTGCATTCTAAAGTTTGGTTTTTTTAGCAGCTGCTTTAGTAGTGCAAACAAACCAATCAGTGCCACAAGCACAAATACCCCATAATTTTGCACAAAATCAGAGGCGAGGATCAAAAACTGAGTTGAACCGGGTAGCTCTTGGCCCATATGTTCAAACTGACCAACCACCTTAGGTACCACTGCTGCCAGTAATACGGCAATTACCCCAATGGCAACAATGGTTAATACCATAGGGTAAATCATTGCCTGAGTTAGTTTAGATTTCAGTTGCTGGCGACGTTCGGTGTAATCGGCTAAGCGGTTTAGTACCACTTCTAAATGACCAGACTTTTCACCTGATGCCACCATAGCGCGGTACAAATCATCAAATACGTGGGGGAATTCGGCTAAAGAATCAGCCAAGCTATACCCTTCAACAACCCGCGAGCGCACCGCCATGACCAAACTGGCAAGACGATCTTTTTCACATTGCTGGCCTACCGCTTTGAGTGATTCCTCAATGGGTAAACCTGCAGCAACTAAAGTGGCGATTTGACGGGTAATTAAAGCAAGCTCTGCAACCGAGATACCACGTTTGAAAAACTTAAGCCCACCGCTTTTGGCCTTGGCTTCTTTTTCAGCAACCGGTTCTAGCTCTAAGGGCATTAAGCGCTGTTCACGTAGCTGACTACGTGCATGACGAGCCGTATCAGCCTCTATCACCCCTTTTTGCTGTTTACCATTGCTATCAAGGGCTTTATATTCAAACGCTGCCATTGATTACTCCTCGCGGGTCACGCGCAATACTTCTTCAAGGGTGGTAACCCCTTTCAGTACTTTGCTCATGCCATCATGACGGATACTTGGAATCGTTTGACGGACATACTTTTCAATGGCTAACTCACCGCGGCCACCGTGAATTAATTCACGAACGTTGTCATCAACAGTGAGTAATTCATGGATACCGGTACGACCTCGATAACCATTATGACCACAGGCTTTACAGCCTTTAGCGCGATAAATCACTCGGGTATCATTGACCGTTATGCCTAATAATTCGCGCTCACGCTCATCTGGCTCATGCTCGACCTTACATTCGTTACACAAGGTACGAATAAGTCGCTGGGCTAATACACCCAGTAAGCTTGAAGACACCAAGAAAGGCTCAACACCCATATCTTGCAGACGAGTAATCGCGCCCGATGCCGTGTTGGTATGCAAGGTCGAAATAACCATGTGACCGGTTAGTGAAGCTTGCACTGCAATTTGTGCGGTTTCTAAATCTCGGATTTCACCAATCATGACCACATCAGGATCTTGACGTAATATCGCCCGCAAACCACGGGCGAAGGTCATATCCGCTTTCATATTCACTTGAGTTTGGCCAATGCCTTCCAGTTCATATTCAATCGGATCTTCAACGGTTAAAATGTTGGTGTCTTTGGAGTTAATCTCAGTTAACCCCGCATACAGGGTGGTACTTTTACCTGAACCTGTTGGGCCGGTAACCAAAATAATACCGTGCGGTTTACGAATTAACGCTTCAAATTCATCTTGGATAGACAGGGTCATACCCAATAATTTTAAATCTAGGTTGCCGGTATTTTTATCCAGTAGTCGTAATACCACTCGCTCGCCATGGCTTGATGGCATGGTAGAGACACGCACATCAACTGCGCGGCCGGCAATACGTAATGAAATACGACCATCTTGCGGCACACGTTTTTCTGCGATATCTAAACGCGCCATCACCTTAATACGTGAAACCAACAATGAAGACAGTTTACGGTTAGGTTTTAAAACTTCTTTCAAAACCCCATCAATACGGAAACGGACGATTAATTGCTTTTCGTAGGTTTCGATATGGATATCAGAGGCTTCTTCTTTAATGGCTTCTGATAACAAGGCGTTGATCAATTTAATGATTGGCGCGTCATCATCACCTTCGAGCAAATCTTCGGTTTGTGGCAGTTCTTCGGCGAGGGTAAATAAATCCATTTCATTACCAATGTCTTCCATCAGCTGCTGGGCTTCTGATGAATTAGCCTGGAATGTGTGGGTTAATTTCGCTTCAAAGTCTTCTACCGGCAGCTTGACTAACACCAGATCTTCACCGGCATAACGGCGCACTTCAAGCATGGCATCAAGTGGGGTATTACTGGTGTAGTAAAGCTTTAGGGCATCGGCTTCTTTGGCCAATGCCAAATTAAAGCGATGAGAAAAAGCAAATGGCAGGCGTTCACGACTGTTGGAGTGAAACACCTCATCATTAAGCTCTTCGGCTTCTAAGCCTAAATCGGTAGACACCTGTGCCAATTGTTCAGTCATTGCTGCTTCACTCATTGGCATCATCTTCTTGTTCGGTTTCTGCAGCTTCAGTGACTGCATTGTCTAGATCTTTTCTTTCGCTAATATGCTTAAGCGCAGGGTCTGTTTCGCGCATCTTAGTTTCTAACTCTTTACCTTCTTTGTAACGATTAAGCACTTCGTTCACTTCATCAGGTAAGTAAGCTTCTTGATCCCACTCAGTTAACACTGGCACATTGGTCTTAGGCATTAAGTTTACGCCGCGCTCTTGTTGCTCAAGTTGCAGGGCGCGGAAGTAGTTATATTTACGACCAGCGATGCCTTCCATGGTGATACCGTCACGAATAATGGTTGGCTTGATAAATACCATCAAGTTCTTCTTTTTCTTACCGCTTGATGAAGACTTAAATAAGTGACCGATAATCGGTAAGTCACCTAAAAATGGCACTTTTTGTACTGACTCTTGTACTTCTTCATTAATCAAACCGCCCAGTACTACAATCTGACCAGAATCTGCCATAACCGTGGTAGTTAAGCGACGAGTTGCAAAGGTCACATCGACACCAGTTTTACCGTTAATACCTGACACTTCTTGCTCAATGGTCAGCTTAACCGCATTACCTTCATTGACTTGTGGTACCACTTTTAATTTAACGCCCACTTCTTTACGTTCAACGGTTTGGAATGGGTTGCTGTTACCGTTACTTGAGTTTTGGCTACCGGTAAGAATAGGTACTTCGTCACCAACGATGAATGATGCTTCTTGGTTATCAAGGGTGGTAATCGACGGTGTTGCAAGTACGTTTGATTTGGTATCACTTGAAACCGCTTGGATTAAGGCGCCGAAGTCACCCATTGCCACGCCCCAAGCCATGCCGTTCACTTTACCTAATGCTTGCGCCAGTAAGGTAATATCACCACGTGAATCTGGGTTTTCAGTACAAGTACCATTTTCGGTACACACTGTAGTGCCTTCTTCACCTTGTGCTTGCCATACACCTGCGCCAATCTCACCTATGGTTGGGCCTAAGTTATTAAACTGAGTACCACCACCAGCAGCTGATGCCCATTGAATACCAAAGCCAACATCATCGCCTTCTGATACTTCAACAATAATCGCTTCTACCAATACTTGTGCACGGCGAATATCTAACTGGTTAATCACGCTTTCAATGGTGCGCATTTGATCCGGTTCAGCGCTGATCACCAAAGCATTGGTATCAACGTGAGCCATAATATTAATTTCTTTACGCTTGCTACCCGAGGTTTTACCCGCATCTTGATCGCTCACGAGTTGGTCAGCAAAACCGGTTAGCACTTCGACTAAATCTTCTGCTTTAGCGTAGCGTAAGTAGCGTACTTTAGTGTTACCAGTGTTAGCTTGCTCAGCATCTAGACGACGAATTAGATCGACCACGCGTTGACGGCTCTTTTCATCACCACTCACAATAACGGCGTTCATACGCTCATCAGCCACCACTTTTGGCGCTTGACCGGGCATTTGTGCTTGATTAGCGCTGGCGCGATAAAGGGTATCAACAATACGGACAATCTCACCGGCTGAGGCATATTCAAGGGATACCACTTCAACAGCTGTATCACCTTGCTTATCGACACGGCGAACAATTTCTACTAATTTATTTACGACAGCTGCGCGGCCTGAAATCATCAATACGTTAGATGGGTCGTAGTTCACTACGTTACCGCCACCAGCATTATCATTAAGCTGGCGCAGTAATGGCGCTAGTTGTTTAGCTTCGGTGTTGTATAACGCCACAATGCGGGTGACCATTTCATCGCCCAAGCCTGGGGTGTTATCATCAGCGACGCGAATAGCTGCAGTTTTGGCATCTTTATCTTTAATGACTTTAATAACGCGGTTTTCCATTTCAACCACGGCATAGCCATACACCTGCAAAACATTGAGGAAGAACTGGTAGTACTGCTCGTCATCTAATAAGTCGTAACTGCGGACGTTAATTTTGCCACGCACAGTAGGATCAACGATGATGGTCTTATTGAGGTTTTTACCCACAATATTAATGAATTCCTGAATGTCTGTGCCTTTGAAATTGGCAGCATACTGTTCCGACCAAGCAGCTTGAGAAGCCAGCATGGCAATACCGGCAACCATTCCAGCAAATAACTTGCGTCGAATTCCGTAACTCTTCATTATTTTCAATCCTCTACTGCCCATACTATTCTGGCAAACTAAAAATTATTTCAACTAACTGCCCATCACGTTCGACCATGACGCCAATTTCGGTTAATTCTGCTAATTGCCCCATCACTTCTAACGACTGCCCCATATCAGTTAAGTCGTAGCCGTTGATGGATTTGGCTAAATCATTTGCTTTAAAACCTGCTGAGGCAAATAAAGACTTATTTTTGCCCGGGTTTAATCGATAACCGCTGATGCCATCTGCACCGCTGACTGGTGAGATAGCCAGATAGTCGGTTAATTTACCCGGATCGGCTAGTAATTCATCACGTGAATCGGCTAACTCTTGAGAGAGCACACTGCGCTGAACCGTTTGCACGGTGCGATTTTGTTTTGCTTTTTGAAGTGATTCATTGGCTTGGCTTTGAGTGGTGTAATTTAAGCCATCAAGCATTAAGGTTTCATAGCGGCCCGCATTGGTAATAATAATGCGGTCGGCATAAACTTCTTTTAATGACGCTGAAGTGCCTTTGATTTTGTCACCTAGGCTGTAGGTTTCTTGGCTGCCTTTTGACTCGATAACCGCAAGGCCATGTGAATCAGAAGTTGATGCCACCACGCCTGTCAGCAAAATAGACAAGTTAGTTTTAGGGGCATCGGTAATTTGTTCCACTGGAGCGGGCTTTTTCGCTTGGGTATCACTGGCACCTTTTTTACCAAACAGTGATAACTGTTGCACACCACTGAGCTCAATACGTTTCGCGCTAGCAGAAGAAGTTGGCGATGGTTGCCATGCTACAGCTTGAGAATTAACAGGCATTAACTTCCAAGTGATCTGAGCAGCAATTGATAGCACGATCACTAACCCTAACCAAAAGAAGGCCGCGCTCAGCTGCTTTTGAGGAAGAGCCGCAACCTTGGTAATAACTTTATCTAATACATCCATATTTGCTTTGACCCTCAGCACAGGTCGCTGTTCTTATTCTGTTAATTTAGGAAATACTGCATCATGCTAACCTACACGGCTTGTCGCAACAAGCCCATAGCATCTGGATTGGCGAAATACAGCTGATTATGCTACATTTGCGCGCTTAAAAAGGCTGTGAGAAATGCCACTATTTAGGCTCTTGCCTCCATTTTACATGTGAAAAATGTCAACCTTGTGAACTCATACCACTTTTGAGGGGGCTTAATGAGCATAGCTCAAGTTAATACTATGTCAGTAAGGTTAGATAAATGGTTATGGGCGGCACGTTTTTATAAAACTCGCTCGCTAGCAAAAGACATGATCAATGGTGGCAAAGTTCACTATAACGGCCAAAGAGCCAAATCGAGCAAACTAGCAGAAGTCGGTGCAACAGTGCGACTTCGCCAAGGGCACGATGATAGGGAAATAATTATTGCTCAATTGTCTGAACATCGACAAGGGGCTGCTATAGCGCAAACGCTATATCAAGAAACGGCTGAAAGCATCAAAAAACGCGAGTTTAATGCTGAAGCCAGGAGATTAAATATCTTAAATAATCCGGCGCCTGAAACTAAGCCGGATAAAAAGCAACGTCGACAACTTAAACGCTTTAAAGAGTTATAAACTTTTTAACGGCACAACAAATTGAGAGACCACATGAGCAAAGATCTATTACATCGCTACTTATTCGATAATGCCGAAGTCCGTGGTGAAATGGTACAACTGGAAAACAGCTACCAAGAAATTTTAGCCGCCCATGATTACCCTGTTGCATTACAGCACATCATCGGCCAATTAATGGCGGCAACGTCATTGTTGACAGCCACCATTAAATTTACTGGCGACATCAGTGTGCAATTGCAAGGTGATGGCCCAGTATCTTTAGCAGTTATCAATGGCAGCAACTTACAGGCCTTACGCGGCATAGCCCGCTGGAAAGGTGAGTTAGCAGATGACGCTTCACTGGCGGAGCTGTTTGGCCAAGGTATTATGGTGATTACCCTAACCCCTGATGAAGGTGAACGCTACCAAGGTATTGTGTCTCTTGAGCATGCTGATTTAGCAGCCTGTTTAGAAGAATACTTCAATCAATCTGAGCAGCTACCCACAGTGATCCGTTTATTTGCTGACGGTAAACAAGCTGCCGGTATGTTGTTACAGGTATTACCGACTGAAAACAAAGAAAACGAAGAGTTCGAACACTTATCTGCGCTGACTCATACTATCAAGTCAGAAGAGCTATTTGGCTTAACCGCAGAAGAAGTGTTACATCGTTTATACCATCAAGAAGAAGTGCGCTTATTTGATCCTATCGATGTCACCTTTAAGTGCAGTTGCTCTAAAGAGCGTAGCGCTAAAGCGCTGGCGACCTTAGAGCAAGCAGAAGTTGAAGCCATACTCGCTGAAGAGGGTAAAATTGAAATGGACTGTGAATATTGTCCTGCAGTTTACAACTTTGACAGTATCGATATTGCGGCAATCTTTGCTGGTAACATGAGTGCAGACAAGCAGCAATAACTGTTACCTCCTCAAGTAAACTTTCAAAAAAAGCGCCTAAGGCGCTTTTTTTATCGCTAAAAATCCCCCTTTCAACTTAAAAAATGCCACTAATTACAAAAAAGTTACCAAACTGTTACTCCTCCGTGCCGTTATTGCGTTATTATTAAATTGCATAGGGATCGCTAATTTAGTGTTCAACCGAACCTTAATTCAGCCGCACCTAAGCCAAACTTAAGCAAGCTAACGTAAGTCATCCTAAACAAAAAAATCGGCGCCATAGACCGATAAACGACCTACTTATGACGGAGAACCACTCGATGACAGATGAAACCAACAGCGTACACCTTAACCTTACTAGCGCTGAGTTAATTGAACTTGCTTTACAACGTAATGAAGGGACATTAACCGCCAATGGCGCACTGGTAGCAAAAACCGGCGCAAGAACAGGTCGCTCTCCCAACGACCGCTTTATTGTTCAAGAAGCCAACACCCAAGATGAAATCGACTGGGGCTCAGTCAACAAAGGTATCGCTGCCGATACCTTTGATGCACTTTGGGGCCGTGTTGAAGCCTACCTTGCTGATAAAGAGCTTTTTGTTTCTGAACTTGAAGTTGGTGCCTCTGATGAGCACTACCTTCCGGTTCGTGTTACTACAGAATATGCTTGGCATCAGGTATTCGCCCGTAATCTATTTATCACCCCAGAAAGCTTTAACCGTGGCGATAAAGCAGTATGGCAAATTATCAATGCACCTGATTTTGTTTGCGATCCTGCCCGTGACGGCACCCACTCCGATGCCGTAGTGATGATTAACTTTGCCGCCAAAAAGGTACTGCTTGCAGGACTTAAATACGCCGGCGAAATGAAAAAGTCGATGTTCTCGGTGCAAAACTTCTTATTGCCAGCAAAAGGGGTATTGCCAATGCATTGCTCCGCTAACGTGGGCGCTAAAGGTGACACTACTTTATTTTTTGGCTTATCAGGCACAGGGAAAACCACCCTTTCAGCCGATCCTAAGCGCTTTTTAATTGGCGATGATGAACATGGCTGGGCACCGGGCGGGGTATTTAATATTGAAGGCGGCTGCTACGCTAAATGTATCGACTTAAGTCAAAAAAATGAGCCGGTTATTTGGGATGCGATTCGCTTTGGCACCGTACTTGAAAACGTGGTGTTAGATGACTCTCGCACTCCTGATTACACAGATACTAGCTTGACTGAAAACAGCCGTGCTGCTTATCCGTTAGAGCATATTGGCCAGCGCGTTGAAGAAAATCGTGGCGCTGAGCCTAACTCGGTGGTGTTTTTAACCTGTGACGTATCTGGGGTATTACCGCCAGTGTCTGTGTTAACCAAAGAGCAAGCGGCTTATCACTTCTTGTCAGGTTATACCGCCAAAGTCGGCTCAACTGAAATGGGCTCGACCGCAGCCATTCAATCAACCTTCTCAACATGCTTTGGCGCACCATTCTTCCCACGTCCAGCAGGGGTTTATGCTGAACTATTGATGAAGCGCATTGAATCATTTGGCAGCCAAGTTTACTTGGTTAATACTGGCTGGACTGGTGGACCTCACGGTGTTGGTAAGCGTTTTGACATCCCTACGACCCGCGCGATTGTCGATGCCATTGTCAGCGGCGAGCTTAAAGACGTTGAAACCATGCATATTGATAAACTTAACCTTAAGGTGCCTGTCGCGGTATCAGGGGTTGAAACTGCATTATTGAACCCAGTAAACACTTGGGCAGATAAAGCTGAATATGCCAAATTTGCTCAGCAACTCGCCGAAGAGTTCACCGCAAACTTTGCTAAGTATGACGTGTCTGATGAGATTAAAAATGCTGGCCCTAATAGCTAGTGTTGAGCCGATGACATATTAACTTGTCATAACGGCGCTACCAAGTTGAAGCCTAATCAAAAAGCCGCAAATCCCCAGTTGCGGCTTTTTTAATGGCGTAATTTACTTTCCTTTAATCAGTATCAATCTGCTATTGCCTCCATAGAGAATTAATTTAAGATGACACAATAAACTTTGGATATATCATAGGGATATCTATGCGCCGCGCCATCATTGCCACTCTAGTGATTAATTCATTCTTGCTGCTCAATAGCAATGCATTCGCCACTGAAAACCTTAGTAAGCATTCGGAAAAAATAATAACTGCCAGCCCTAGCGTTAATAACACCTTTGTAAACGACCCGATTTTACCGCCAATTGCCAGCTGGCAAGGCGCCAGTAAAGCATTAATTCAATCAAAAAATGCACCATGGGCGACCCCTTTTGAGCAAAACGATTTAATTAGCAGCCCTAATTACAATGATACCCAGCAATGGCTCACCAAGCTGGTCGACAGCAGTGATTTACTGCAACAAGTCTCCATCGGTAAAAGCCCCCAAGGCCGTGATATTTGGATGCTGGTCGCATCGGAAGAAGGGGCTGCCACTGCTAAAGAGCTTAGCGGCAATAATAAACCCACAGTCCTGGTACAGGCGGGGATCCATTCTGGCGAGATTGATGGCAAAGATGCCGGCATGATGTTGCTACGTGACATTAGCCATGGCGACAAAAAAGCCTTACTGGATAAGGTAAATCTGTTGTTTGTGCCCATTTTAAGTGTCGATGGTCATGAGCGCAGTGATGAGTTTAATCGGGTTAATCAGCGAGGGCCAGTTAATATGGGCTGGCGCACCAACGCCAGAAACCTTAATTTAAACCGTGATTACGCCAAGTTAGATACCCTTGAATTACAGCATATGATCCGTGCCATCAATTTGTGGCAACCCGACTTGTACATTGATGTCCATGTGACTGACGGCATCGACTACCAATACGATGTCACCTTTGGTTACAACGTCAAACAAGGCTATAGCCCAGCAAGTTTTGATTGGCTAGAAAACTATTATCGCCCTGAAGTTGAAGCGGCGCTGACCAAGCAAGGTCATGTCCCTGGCGGGTTAGTGTTTGCCATTGATAATACCAATATGTCTAAAGGGCTGTCTTACTGGAATCCAAGCCCACGCTTTTCAAATGGTTACGGTGATGCGCGCCATTTACCGACCATTTTAATTGAAAACCACAGCTTAAAACCCTTTAAACAACGGGTGCTTGGTACCTACGTGATGCTTGAGCAAACCCTTAAAACGGTTGCCGAGCATGGCACTAAATTAACAGCGGCAATTTATGAAGATAAGTACCGCACCCCGCAGCAGCTTGCGTTAACTTGGCAAAGCGTCAAACAACCCCAAGGTTGGGATTTTAAAGGCATTGACTACAGCGTTGAGCAAAGTGACATTAGTGGCACAAATGTGGTCAGATGGAATGGCCAGCCAAAGCTATACCCTAACTTACCGCTAATGGGTAACACTGAAGCCGATATCATCACTCAACGGCCTAAATTCTATTATGTTCCCGCCCAGTGGCAGCAAGTGATTGAGCGCTTAGCCATACATGGCGTAAGAATGACTCGCTTAGAAAAGCCTAAAACCATCAAGGCGGCGCAATACCAATTTAGTCAGCCTGAATTTAACGCAGTAGATTATGAAGGTCGTCAACGGGTTAAAGCTAGCAGCACTAAAGTTAAAATAACAACCACTTTACCAGCTGGTACTATTCAAATTGCCACTAACCAACCTCTGGGTGATTTAGCCATTTTGCTGCTGGAACCTCAATCTGCAGATTCGTTTTTTCAATGGGGATTTTTCAATAGCATCTTTACCCGTACTGAATACATTGAAGACTATGCCGTCGAGCCATTAGCGGCCAAAATGCTGGCTGAAGACGATAATTTGAAACTAGAATTTGAAAAAGCCTTAGAGGATGAAGCCTTTGCTGCAGATCCGAAAGCCAGACTGCGCTGGTTTTATCAACGTAGCCCCTATTACGATGAGCAATACTTGAAGTATCCAGTACTGAGATCTCACTAACTCAAATTCTAAAGCTAACGATAACCAGCTGCAGCAGCAAACATTGCCACTTAATACGCCATAAGCGCCTGTTAAGTGGCTTTAGCTTGCGCGTTTTCATAACTCGCAATCATGGCTAACTTTTGCCTACGCGTTAACTTCTTTACCGCTATTTCCCGCTTCAATGCACGACTTCTATCAGGCTGTGACTCTTGATATACCAGTGTGAGTGGCCCTTTTCCTTTTAAGAATTTAGCCGCTTTTACGCCACCAGCTTGATGCTCAGCAAAACGGCGACTAACATCTGTGGTAACCCCAGTATACAAGTGACCGTTATGGCATTTGACCATATATAAAAACCAAGCAGATGCCACGATTGCTGGCTTTTTCGATGTGGTCATTAGACTATTATTGCAGTCACTGGCAGTTTGTTGGTTTTGGGTCGGCATCGATATAAAAAACCTTCGGTCTGATCATAGTTATCTGCTGCCAGCATGGCATAATGCAGAATCAAACATAAATCTTATCATCTTAGCACTCGCTAAGTGCAATCAGTATATGGCAATAGCCATGTGAGGAAGCAACGATGTCAAAGCAACCAGATGCCTGCGCACAACCCGATTTAATGCCGCCACAGGAGGCTATCGAAGCGTTATTAGCGCAAGTTAATGCCACCCAAGACAATGAAATGGTCAGCTTAAATGATGCAGTTGGGCGAGTATTATCTGAGAATTTAGCTTCTTGTATTGATTTGCCTCCCTTTGATAATTCATCAATGGATGGCTTTGCTTTTCGTTTTGAAGATTTAAACCTCAGCGCAGCATCGACTGAACTGACCCTTATCGGCACCTCATTTGCGGGTCACCCTTTTAAAGGGACGCCTCAAGCCAATACTTGTATCAGGATAATGACCGGCGCGCCGGTACCCGCTGGTTATGACACAGTGCAGATGCAAGAAAAAACTACCACCAATGCTGACATCATTAGTATTGAAGCGCCCAAAGCGAAAGGCGCTAACGTGCGCTACCGCGGCGAAGAGTTGCTTGCTGGTACCAATGTGTTAAAAAGTGGCATTCAAATTCGCGCCGCAGAGATGGGCGTACTGGCCACTATCGGTATTAGCCAAGTCAGAGTAAAACGTAAGCTTAAAGTCGCCTTTTTCTCAACGGGTGACGAATTAAGACCTGTTGGTAGCGATCTCGCCCCTGGGCAAATTTATGACTCTAATCGCTACTCAATTAAAGGCTTATTAACCCAAGCAAACGTGGAATGGATTGACCTAGGTGTCATCGAAGATGACAAAGAAGCTATTCGAGGTGCATTCAGAGAAGCAGCAGAGCAAGCTGATATCGTGCTCACCTCTGGCGGGGTTTCAGTGGGTGATGCGGATTACACCAAACAAATTTTGTCTGAAGAAGGTGAAATCACCTTTTGGCGCTTGGCCATTAAACCGGGTAAACCGTTTGCCTTTGGTATATTAGGTAAAGCGGTATTCTGCGGTTTACCGGGTAACCCTGTGTCATCAATGGTGACGTTCTACAAGCTTGTTTGGCCTATTATCAACAAAATGCAGGGCTTAACCCCTAAAGCACCTGTCATCGTAACAGCGACACTTTCAAGCCCTATCCGTAAACAGCCGGGCCGCGCCGAATACCAGCGTGGGGTGCTTAGCCGTGATGACAATGGCGAGTTAGTTGTTTCCACCACTGGCGGTCAAGGCTCTGGCATGTTGACCTCAATGAGCCTAGCGAATTGCTTTATTAACTTAGCGCAATTTCAAGGCGATGTTGCAGCGGGTAGCACAGTCGAAGTTGAACCCTTTAACAGCGTACTTTGCTAAGGATTAATAATGACCGACAGCAAGGGGCTAGCAGCTTAATGAGCAATGACATGTTAACTGACGATATTCTTACCGATAATGAAATGCTGCGTTATAGCCGCCAAATATCCATTAAAGCCATGGATATCGAAGGCCAAGAGAAACTTAAACAAGCCAAAGTCTTAGTCATAGGCGCTGGCGGTTTAGGCTGCACTGTAACCCAATATCTGGCAGTGGCAGGTGTGGGTGAAATGACCATAGTGGATTTTGATACCGTGGAGTTATCAAATTTGCAGCGCCAAGTACTGCATCATGATGAAAATATCGGCCAAGCAAAAGTTGATTCTGCGAAGCAAACATTACAGCAACTCAATCCACTTATTTGCATCAATACCATTAATCAGTTTCTGGATGAAGCTGCCATTGAGCAGTTAGTATCAACACATATGCTGGTGGTGGATTGCACTGATAATGTATTAGTTCGCGAGCAACTTAACCGCAGCTGCTTTAAGCATAAAGTCAGCTTTATTTCAGCGGCAGCTATTCGTATGGAAGGCACGGTGACGGTATTTGATTATCAGTCGCAGTCGCCTTGCTATCAATGCTACAGCAGTCTGTTTGGTGAGCAGCAGCTAACCTGTGTTGAATCAGGAATATTAGCTCCTGTCGTGGGTTTAGTGGGTTGTATTCAAGCCACTGAAGCCATTAAGGCCATTAGCGGTATGGGCCAAGGGCTTAATGGCCGCATTCTAATGATTGATGCCATGACGATGGAGTTTCGAGAAATGAAACTACCGAAGCAAATTCACTGCCCCGTTTGTGGGCAATAGAAGTAATTCACCTAACAAGGCAAACTTGTCTATAGTTGAAGAAGAGATAAAACGGCTTTATAAACAGGAACTCTGTTATGTCAGCTCTTCTTCAACAACTGCATCTAAACATTCAACAACTGCGCCAGATAACTGGATTTACACCAAGCTCGTCTCAAGAATTTTACTGCCACTTAAGGCCAATGCAAACACTGTGCTTAGGCTGTAGCGTTACCCTTCTCTCGGCCTGCTCAGGTGACGATATAACCCCGTTACACCAAACTAATCCTGCTGCCGATTACTGCCTTAAGCTAGACGGCAGTTTAGCGACCATAGCTCACATCAATGGCGATATCTTACTGTGCACTTTACCCGACGGTGAAGTAGTGGAGTCTTGGGAATTATTTAGACGCGACCATCAAAAATCGTAGTGGCACTGAACGCTAAGCGCAATTGAATTGGCTAGCGCCTAAAATTATAAGTATCAGCGTGATAAAACGGATTAGCTTGTAGTGGTAGCCGTTACCAAGTCACTTTGTAAAACTGCACTATCAGGTTTCACCGCTGCAACTTCAGTGACTGCAACCTCAGTGACTGCAGCTTCATCAAGTTTAATTCTATCGGCTTTAGCAATGTAGGCCGGTTTGTTACTGCCAGCTTTTTTAGCATTGGCTTTTTTGGCTTTCGCTTTCAGGGTTGAGTTGATTTTTTTACGACGATTCATTGCATACTCTCGTTACTGTTACGCCGAAAAAATTCAATATTTTTACTGCAGATATTCAAATGGAGGGCGATTTTACAATTGAACGGTTAAAAATACCAATTTTGAATCATCAAAATTGGTATTTAGATTTTAAGATTAATTAATCTTGTATCACCACCCAAATCGCATGTAGCACACCTGGAAGGAAGAATAATAAGCATAAAATGATGTTGATCAGTAAGTCTTTACCGACCCCTTTTTTCAAGAAAACCGCCACCGGTGGTAATAAAATTGCCAGTATAATCAGAAGAATTTTGTTTGCGTCCATAAGTTTCAGTGTCCTTTTTATCAACAGTAAAAGCTAACTAGTGTAAAAATAATAACCAATTGTGAAAGTCGCTAAATATCATTATGATTATTTTACCTACAATTTCATATTGAAATATTTATAAATTTTTGAAGGCTTAATGATAGAAAATAGTAGTAGCTTAGTGTTAATTCAAGTTATTTGCGTGCTTTGTATTGCAGCAACTGTCGCTTGGATCATCATGGTCGTACCAATGAAGGTCGCGCCCAGTGCCAGCTCACGCTTTGCATTGGCTAATTTTTCTATCCTTGTCGGCATGCAGCTTTACATTCAGCGCACAGATGAACCCAGCTACTTACATTGGCTAGTCGCTGATATGTTCATCCTGATTGGCTTTTGTTTATTACGCTGGGGCGCACAACGGCTGTATCACCTGACCTCTAGCCATCGCAATGATTTAATGCTGCTGTTTATCACTGGCGGGTTAATGCTATTGGCTAAACCACAAGCCTCTAGCTCTGCGTACTTGATGATTATTTTATCCTTTAGTGCCGCCACACTATTTTTTATGCTCGCCAAAGATCACTATGTCGCATTGAAAGCTAACTTTACTGCTTTTGCAACTTATTGGTTAGTCATCCCCATTGTTGCTATTGGATTCATGTTTTTTATCAGAGCGTTCATTTTGATGCTCTATCCAGAAAAAGTATCCAATTACGCCGCCTTTAATGCCAAAGAATCTATCCCTATTTTATGGACCTATATCGCACTTATTTTGATCGTGAATATTCTTATTATTGGTAACACTATCAATCGCCTAGTCGTAAAGATTAGAACTCTCGCCAACAAGGATGCCCTCACCGGATTATGGAACCGTAATGCCCTGCAACATAAACTCAATACTGAACATCAACGCTGGTTAAGGGATAAGGTTAGCTTCAGTGTGATGGTGATTGATTTAGATCGCTTTAAAGATATAAACGATAATTATGGTCATGTGGCTGGTGATGAAGTGCTTAAAGCGGTGGCGCAACAATTGAGCTCAGCGACCCGAAAATTAGACTATTTATGCCGCTTTGGCGGCGAAGAGTTTGTGCTGATCTTACCCTTAACCGATGAAGATAACGTGCTACAAGTGGCAAGCAAACTGCAGCATAAATTAGCTCAAATTCAACTGGACTGGCACGGTAACACCATATCCATTGAAGCCAGTATCGGCTGTGTCACCATGAAAGAAGGCGTCGATGCCGAAGCGTTATTAGGACTGGCCGACAAAGCCATGTATCAAGCAAAAAACAGTGGTCGCAATTGTGTTAAATCAGCCAACCTAATGCGCTTACAAAGCGATTCAATTAACCGCTAACAAATCCATTTTACTGCAAGCGTGATGACTCTGAGCACGTTTACTTTACTGGCGCAGGCCATGGTAAATCATTGGGACTTTGCCATTCATTTGCTAGCTGCTGAGTGACTGCTGCCAGTTTGAATTGCTCACCTAAATGGGGCCATTGAATAAATTGGTACTGCGTAGCTTTATATTCAAACTGCAGCGCCATTGCATGCAGGTAGCATCTATCTGATGCCTCTCCGCCATAAAGGCTATCCCCTAAAATCGGTACCGCTAGACTGGCTAACGCGACCCGTAATTGATGGGTTTTACCACTCAGTGGTTTTAGTAAATATAACCGAGTCCCAGCGGCAATTGAATGGGAAAAAAACTGCGTGATAGCGGGGTTCTCAGTAGAACGTAATAACTTATACATACTGCGACGCGACTTAGCCATATCGCCAATCACCCAACCTTGTTTCTTTTTCGGCTTACCTTTAGCAATGGCCAAATAATATTTTTGGATCTTATGAGCGCTAAACATCTCGGTGAATATAGCAGCCGCGGCTGAAGATTTTGCCAAAATCAATAAGCCTGAAGTTGGCGTATCTAAGCGGTGTACCGCATATAATTTAATCCCTAAATCAGCCTCAACTTGAGCCACTACGCCGGCTTTACCATCTTGACTGTGAAAATGAACCCCTGCAGATTTATTAATGATAATAAAGTCGGGATGTTGCTCAACTAGCTGATACATAAATGGGCTTCTATTAAAGAATAACTGATGCGAAATAACATCGAATACTGAAAGTGAATATTAGAAATGAATATCGACAATCAAACCAGGATCATTATCTAATAATTCAATGCTGGCACGGTGGCGAGATAAAATCGCTTTGACCATCGACAAGCCTAAGCCTGTGCCTTGGTGGTGACGACTAGGATCTAAGCGCACTAAACGCTCAAACACTCGTTCTTTATCTTCGGCGCTA
Organism: Shewanella sp. 10N.286.51.B2; assembly: GCF_041469265.1. Classification (NCBI taxonomy): domain Bacteria; kingdom Pseudomonadati; phylum Pseudomonadota; class Gammaproteobacteria; order Alteromonadales; family Shewanellaceae; genus Shewanella; species Shewanella sp. 10N.286.51.B2. The sequence continues at coordinate 75,451 of NZ_JBFRKH010000025.1, read as the reverse complement.
ATTCCGGGGCCATTATCAATAATTTGGATCCGCCGACCTTGTTGCACAATACTAATTTCGGCATCTTCGGGGGCGTACTTAATGGCGTTATCCACTAGGTTAAACAATGCTTGGAATAGCAAATATTTATCCCCTGAAATAGTGACATCTTTTTCAATCACCAAATTAAGAGTTTGCTGTTTAGACTCGGCCACCACTTCTGCCATTTCATATAAATCTTGGCAAAGCTGCTGCAAGCTGACCGGCTGCATATCAAGGGTCTGCTGGCCTTCTTCAATGCGCGTTAACGACAACATGGCATCAAAGGTTGCTAAGCAATGATCTAACTCTTCAAGCAACATAGCGGTGAGCTCAGGTACCTGTTCAGCCGGTTTTTGCGGTAACTGCTCGATACCTATGCGCAAATGCGAAAGTGGCGTACGTAGGTCATGGGCGATATTATCGGTCACCCCACGTACTGACATTAAGTTGTGCTCTAAGGTATCTAATACCCGATTAAACTGTCCCGCTAGCATATCAAATTCGTCTTGATTATGACTAACAGGAAAACGGGTATCGTATTGGCCTTGCTCAATTTTTTGACTGAGTAAATTATACTGCACTAAGCGCCGTAAGATGGCTTTAGAGAAGATAAAACCAACGGCTAAGGTCATTGCTAATGTCAGCGCTACCACCCAAAAGGCCGCATTAACAAATTTATCAATCAATGCAGCTAAGTTATCAGTACGGGTGGCGATAAGCACGGGACCGTAATTGGTTAACACCAATCCTCCGGTCAAAATATGCAGTTTATCTGGTCCGCCTGTGAGAATGGGGAAATCGCGGGTTTCAGGCAATAATGGCATGTTGTCAGGTACAAAACTTAAGGCACCAACCATGTCGACATTATTACGCCAAGCAATTAACGCTGTTTTGGGATCAGCCGCGCGAATTTGCGCCGCAAAACTACGACGGTCCAAAGTGAGGGCTAATTGCTTGTAGCGCTGCATTTCAGTCGCGAGATGCTGCTCAACTTGGCTTTCTTGTTCCATGACTAGCTGCCGGTATAAACCCGATACCAGCAGTACAATTAACAAGGTCACCAAAGTAGAAAATATCAGCGTGATCCGCCAAGCACTACTTTGGTAGGGTTTAATTCCCTTTACTGAGGCGATAACCAGCCCCTCGAACGGTTTCGATAATTTCTGGGTGACCTAACTCTTCAAACTTGCGGCGTAGCTTAGCGATATGTACATCAATCACATTGGTGCGGGGGTCAAAATGGTAATCCCACACAGCTTCAAACAATAGCGTACGGCTAATGACTTTGTTGGGATGCTCCATTAAGTATTTGAGTAACTGAAATTCTTTAGGTTGCAGCATGAGTTCATGGTCATCTAAGGTCACTTTGCGCGTGAGTAGCTCCATTTTCAAATTACCCACTTCAAGATCGGTACTATTTGTAGCTGGCGCATTGCGTTGAATTAACTTTTCAGCTCGCACTTGCAACTCTGCAAACGCAAAGGGCTTAGTCATATAATCATCGCCACCGGCACGCAGGCCTTTTACACGCTCATCCACATGGCTTAGCGCTGACAAGATTAATACTGGAGTTTCATTACCATTTTTACGTAATGCCGTTAGCAGTGTTAACCCATCAATTTGGGGCAGCATTCGGTCTAAAATAATAATATCGAAATCATTATTTTTGGCTTTATACAGGCCATCATGGCCGTTGGTTGCCGTATCGACTTGGTATTGCTGAGCTGTAAAACCCTCTGCAACATACTGTAATGTTGTTGCGTCATCTTCAACGATTAATACTCGCATAGTGCTGTTCCTTAGTCCCACTGCAGTAGGGGTAATGGACGTAAATTCTCAATATCAAAAGCAATAGTATGCTTACTGGCCGCATTAAGTAGCTTCAATTCTAAATAACTTATGGTCAAATCGTGCTCGAGTTCTGCTTCAATTAAATAACCAGATTGATTTTTTGTCGCTAACTTAATCAAATCCGTAAAGGTCATTTTATGATCAATAAGTACTTTGGCGGCCTTAATTTGGTCTAAATCATCTGAGGCAAAATGACTTAATTTCTTACTCATCAAGCTGCCATCTTTGGCATCAAATTCAAACGCTATAAGTTCGTTTGTATCAAGGTTGATAAGTTCTATTTCATAAATTAACTGATCTTTTTCAATATCCATATCAAAAGCTGAAACCAAGCCATTGTGATCCATTTCAACTTGCTGAATCACCACAATAGGTTCAACGTACTCACCTTGAGATAACAAAGTATGCATACTAGGCGTTGCCATCACCATTGAAGGGAATACCACAAGCAATGATAGAACAATACGGAACATGAGAGCCTCAAAAGACATTGATAATTGAGCTACTTTACCTAAGCCGATTAAAAGACCCAAGCTTTGTAAGATTAATAATTGATCATGATTCTAGAATATGAACTTGTTCTGACTTCAATGCTATTGTGGTGGCTAAACCTTGTTGTAGCTCAAGTTTAGTCGCTAAGTGAGCTGGCACATCCATATTAAACGTCTCATCAATCCCTGCCATACGCGCTTTTATACGTACAGATTCCCCCATCACCAACATAGAATCAATCACGATATCGAGTTTATTGATACTGCGGCAAAGGCGGCCGCTGGTAATAGCGCTGAATCGAATGCCCTGATTAGGGATAACCCAGCGTACGGTTTGACCAACTTCGCAATCTGGGGCGCTATCGCTAGCAATAATCTGGTCGCCCATTTTAAGCCAAGTAATATTGGCTTTTTCATCACGACCAGACACTTGGGCATTAAAGATATTACGTAAGCCCATTTGCCTCGCCACGGTTTCATTGCGAGGATGAGACAAGACATCAAACGGTTTACCTTGCTGGAGCATCTTGCCTTGGCTGATTAAAATCATTTTATCGGCCAGTAATAAAGCCTCATTCATATCATGGGTCACCATAATCACTGGAATTGATAATTGCGATTTTAACCGTGCTAACTCAATATATAACCTTTCTCGGGTTTCTCTATCCACCGCAGAAAAGGGTTCATCCAGCAATAAAACTGCCGGCTCTCTGGCAAGCGCCCTGGCTAAGGCGACTCGCTGGCGCTGCCCACCCGAAAGCTGCGCCGGTAATCGTGCCGGCAAGCCATGTAAATTAACTCGCTCTAACCAATCTAACGCACGGGCTTTACGCTCATGCTTTGGAATATGATCGAGCCCAGAAATAACATTATCCAGTGCCGTTAAGTGCGGAAACAAACCAAAGTGTTGTGGCACGTAGCCTATATGACGTTGCTGCGGTGATAAGTTGATGCGTTTCTGATGACAAAACCAAGTTTTATCTCCACTTTGAATCGCTCCTTGTTGAGCTGAACCTAAGCCCGCAATCATTCGCAGCAAGGTGGTTTTACCACCACCTGAAGGGCCAACGACGGCTAATACTTCTCCCGCTTTACAACTAAAGTCAGCCTCTAACGGGATCGGTGCTTGTTGGGAAATATGGCAATGTAAATCAACGTTGCGGATTGGCATGCTCGCCTCCTAAACGCCTTGAAAGACTGGTGGTGATTGCCAAGACACTAACGGCAAAGACCAATAACACTAACGACATGGTACCAGCCGCTTCAAAATCAAAGGCCTGCACACTGTCGTAGATGGCAATAGATATGGTTTTGGTTTCACCGGCAATATTACCGCCTAACATTAGCACTACACCAAATTCACCCAGCACATGGGAAAAACACAGCACCACTGCGGTTAACACCCCAGGCCAAATCATCGGTAGCTCAATTTTGACAAAAATTCGCCACCAACTCATGCCACAACAGGCGGCGGCATCAGGAATATCGTGAGGGATAGTTTCAAATGCCCGCTGGATTGGCTGCACTGCAAAGGGAATATTGACTAAAATAGAGGCAATAACTAAACCGGAGAAGTTAAACACTAATTGCGCGCCAAAGAGTGACTCAACCCATTGGCCGATGAGGCTTTGACTGCCAAGGCCAACCAGTAAGTAATAGCCTATTACTGTGGGAGGCAGCACTAAGGGCACCATGATTAACGCTTCAACCCATGACTTCCCTTTGAACTGACGGTAAGCCAGTAGTCGACCAACTACAATGGCCAATGGCACTAAAATTAGCACAGTAACGCTACTCAGCTTGGCTGATAACCATAACGATTGCCAATCCATAGATTAATTCTCGACTTGCATAAAAGCGCTTGAATTAGCACGCTGAGGAAAACCAAAACCATAATTGAGCAGTACATCTTTTGCGGCTTGGGTTTGCATATACTGATAAAACTGCTGAGTGGTAGCACCAGCATTGGGCATCATCACCATTCGCTGATTAATCGGCTCATATAACGACTGGGGTATTTCGATATAATTGCCCATTTTGCGAAACTGCTCAGAGGACGCTAACGATAGCGCCACTATGCCACCTTGTGCAGAACCACTTAAGGCAAATTGCGCCGCTTGCGAGACATTCTCGCCCATGATGATTTTAGACTCTAACTGCGGCCATAAGCCTTTTGCTTGCAATAAACTTCTGGCTCTTTCGCCATAAGGCGCGTGAGCAGGGTTAGCAATAACAAAGCGGGCAATCTTGCCGTCAGTTAACTGCTGTTGTAAGCCGTTAAGTTCAACATCAAGCACTAGGGAGGAGTTTTTCGGGGCAACTAGGGCTAACTTACCAACAGCATAAATGGTGCCATCAGAGTCTGTTTTTCCAGCTTTATGCAGCTGCTGAACATAAAACTCATCAGCACTTAACAGCATTTCAAAGGGAGCCCCATGTTGGATCTGGGCGACAAAATTACCCGAAGATCCATAGGATACCCTTAATGGCAATCCAGTTGAGGCAGTGAAGTTGGTAACAATTTCATCAAGGGCAAATTTAATATTCGCAGCGGCGGCAATCGCTGGAGGTTTGGCCGCCAGCGATGAAAATGACACCAATAACACTAGGCTAGATAACGCCCTGATAAAAGCGGTTCGACGCCTTTGACTCAATGAAAAACAACGGCGAATCGTGCTTAACGTCATCATGTCAGCATCCTATGCTATTTAGATTCATTCCACATAGTGGCTGCTTGCTCATCTGAATCACGGGCTTCAACCCAATTATTGCCTTGCTCACCAGCTTCTAGTTTCCAAAATGGTGCTTTGGTTTTTAAAAAGTCGATTAAGAACTCACAGGCTGCAAAAGCGGCTTTACGGTGGGCACTGGTAACACCGATAAACACGATTTGCTCACCAAGCTCCATACGGCCAACACGGTGAATAATTGTGACATAATTCAGCGGCCAGCGAGCATAGGCTTGCTCAGCCAGTTGCACTAATACCGCTTCAGTCATGCCAGGGTAATGCTCAAGGGTGAGATCAGTCACTGCGCTTCCGTCATTAAAGTCACGCACTTTACCGGCAAAGGTCACCACTGCGCCATCACTGTTATCTTGTGCAATAGCGGCGTACTCATCGGCGACATTAAAGTCTTCGGTTTGCACTCTCACCACTTGTTTAGTATTCACTTGGCTCATGGTTAGCCTCCAGTGACAGGTGGGAAAAAGGCCACTTCATCGCCATCTTTAACCGCTGCATCCCATGAACTCATGGTTTGATTAACGGCAACTAATAATTTATCTGAGGTGAGTACTTTAGCCCACTTTTCATCTTTAGCGGCTAGGGCTGCACGTAATTGTTCAGTATTGCTAACGCCATCAGCAGCAACTTCTACTTTAGCGGTGCCGAGTAACTCTCTTACTTGTGCAAAAAAAAGGACCTGGATCATGTCAATCTCTCGTCTTTCAAAATTTTAAAATGGCTAATATTTTATCTTTATAGCTGATGTTGCTAACTCGCATTGATAACTAGCGTGATAGTGCTAGTTAAGCGCTGCCGGCTAATCTTCAGCTTGGAAATGACCTGATTTGCCGCCACGTTTTTCAAGTAAACGTACTTGGGAAATGATCATGTCTTTTTGCACCGCTTTACACATATCGTAAATGGTTAATGCAGCGACTGAGGCAGCTGTTAATGCTTCCATTTCAACGCCCGTCTTACCTGATAACTTACATAAGCTGGTGATCCTGACGCGATTAAGTTCTGGCTGCGCTTCAAGGTCTACTTCCACTTTGGTCAGCATTAATGGATGACATAATGGGATCAGATCTGAGGTCTTTTTCGCGGCTTGGATACCGGCAATACGCGCAGTAGCAAACACATCACCTTTATGGTGACTACCGCTCATGATCATCTCTAACGTACTTGGCGCCATATCAATAAAGGCTTCGGCGCGAGCTTCACGCTCAGTGATATTTTTTTCTGTGACATCAACCATGTGGGCATTGCCATCGGCATTGATATGGGTAAAACAATTGCTCATGCTAACTTGCCTTATAGAATCTTGAGAGTAAAAAATTATTCAAATATAAGTAAACCGCAGCAGCTTAACCGCCAATAGAGGCTAAGTGCTTGGTGACACCCGTGATACCTTGGTGGAGATAATGGGTTTCTTTTTTCTGGGCTAATTGGCCATGTAAGCGCTCAATTAACTCGGCGCGCTGAGACTCGTGTTGCAATAAGTCACGTAAGTCCAGACCGGTTTCGGTAAATAAACACAAATGCAATTTACCTTTGGCCGACACTCGTAAACGGTTACAGCTGGCACAGAAGTTCTTCGCATAAGGCATGATAAGCCCTATACGACCTTGGTAATCTGGGTGACTGAAATTTTGCGCAGGACCATCATCTACATCAGGAAGATCATATAACCAACCTTCTGACTCAAGTTTTAACTTAATATCGAGTCCAGCTAGATGATGAGCGTTGAAATAATCATGGCCTAAGCCTGTTTCCATCAGTTCGATAAAACGCAAATCAATCGGCGTATTCTTTATCCACTGTAGAAAACGGGGCAAATCTTTATCATTAAGCCCTTTGAGTAAGACTGCATTGATTTTGATTCGCTCAAAACCTGCATCAAGTGCAGCATCAATGCCACGCATGACTTCATCAAATTTGTTCTCACCAGTGATTTGATAAAACATCTTAGGATCTAAGCTATCAACCGACACATTGATGCGTCTAAGTCCGGCGTCATACCATTCTTTGGCATTTTTCTCGAGACGATAGCCATTAGTGGTGGTAGCAATGGTTTTGATATTGTCATTGTCTGCAACGATACGAATGATATCTGTGAAATCTTTACGTAAGGTTGGCTCACCACCGGTGATGCGGATTTTTTGGGTGCCTACTTCACCAAAAGCTGCCACTAAATTTTCAATTTCATTTAACGCGAGAAACTTAGGTTTGCCATCAGGTCTGTAACCATCTGGGAGGCAATAGGTGCATTTGAAGTTACAAACATCAGTGACTGACATTCGCAAATAGTGAAACCTTCGACCGAAACTGTCTTGTAATTGGGACATGTTAACCTTTCCAAGTGTGGGAGGTAAGCACATTTCTTTGCTGACCCCGGTGGCATAATTACCACGGCTAAATATCCATATCTGTGGACGTAGGACATAAAGCTCGGAGAACCGTCAGACTTAATTATAGGCCTAAATTCGCTCGAATCAGTATCTTTTTATGACATTTTGTCCCAGTTAGTCAAAAATCTGTAAATATTTGCGAGCCAGCTCACGAGCTTAAAATCTCACTTGCTACTGTGACCTTTAGCAATTTTAAGGTAAGGTGAGTAAAACAAAAAAATAACAAACCCGCCAAAAAACGGGAAATTAAGAACTAAGGTGAAATGATGGAACGCGAATCAATGGAATTCGACGTAGTTATCGTTGGTGCTGGCCCTGCCGGACTCGCGACTGCTTGTCGATTAATGCAAATATCACAAGATGCAGGCAAGGAAATGACTGTCTGCGTGGTTGAGAAAGGATCTGAAGTCGGCGCTCATATTCTGTCCGGTGCCGTATTTGAACCAACGGTATTGGATGAGCTATTCTCTGATTGGCGCGATTCAGACATTCCACTTAATACTAAAGTCTCTCACGATGAAATCTACCTATTGAGCTCTGATAGTAAATCTCAGCTTATGTCCAATAGCTTAGTACCAAAAACCATGCACAATGATGGCAACTACATCATCAGTGTCGGTAACCTCGCTCGCTGGTTAGCTGAGCGCGCTGAAGCATTAGGGGTAGAAATTTTCCCTGGTTTTGCGGCCAGTGAGGTACTTTACAATACCGATAATAGCGTTAAAGGTATTTTAATTGGCGATATGGGTGTTGGCATTGATGGTCAGCCTAAAGACAGCTATATGCCGGGCATGGAACTTCACGCTAAATACACGGTGTTTTCAGAAGGTTGTCGTGGTCATTTAGGTAAAGAGTTAATTGCAAAATATCATCTAGATAATGGTAAAACACCACAGCATTACGGCTTAGGCTTTAAGGAAATGTGGAAAATCCCTGCTGAACAGCATCAGCAAGGTAAAGTGGTACACACAGGTGGCTGGCCCTTAAATGATGGTGCATCTGGTGGCGGCTTCTTATACCACATGGAAGATAACCAAGTGGCAGTTGGACTGATTATCGACCTTAACTATAAAAACCCTCACATCAGTCCGTTCGATGAATTTCAGCGTTATAAACAGCATCCGGTTATCGCACAAACTTTATCGGGTGGTGAGCGTATTACTTATGGCGCAAGAGCAATTGCAAAAGGTGGGCTTAACTCATTACCTAAAATGAGCTTTCCTGGCGGCTTATTAATTGGTTGTGATGCAGGTACGCTAAACTTTGCCAAAATTAAAGGCACCCATACCGCAATGAAGAGCGGTATTGTCGCTGCAGAAACCTTAGCGGAAGCATTAATGGCTGGGGTTGAAGCAGGTAAAGATTTAGATTGTTTCCAAACGCGCATAGAAAAAAGCTGGCTCCATGAAGAGCTGGTTAAATCTCGCAATTTTGGCCCTGCTTTACATAAGTTTGGTACTTACCTTGGCGGTGCATTTAACTATATCGACCAAAACTGGTTCGGCGGTAAATTTCCAATCACCTTACGTGATGAAGCTCCAGATCATGCAGAAATGGGCTTAGCTAAAGACTTCAAAGAAATTCAGTACCCTAAACCTGATGGCAAATTAAGTTTCGATAAATTATCGTCAGTTTACCTATCTAATACTTACCATGAAGAAGATCAGCAGTGTCATTTACATTTAAAAGACCCTTCGATCCCTATCGCGGTAAACCTAGTTAAGTTCAACGAGCCAGCCCAGCGTTACTGCCCTGCTGGCGTGTATGAAGTGGTTACCGACGGCGCTGAAAACAAGTTTGTGATTAATGCGCAAAATTGTATTCACTGCAAAACATGCGACATTAAAGATCCAAGTCAAAATATCACTTGGGTCACCCCAGAAGGTGGCGGTGGTCCAAACTACCCGAACATGTAATCTTTATTTAGATGTGTTTCAGCCACTAAAAAGCCGCATATAAACAATGCGGCTTTTTGTTGCAAGCAATATAGGCTCTAAATGATTTTCAACGTCATTACTTTATGAAGTTAATCGTTAATGGATAGCGATATGCGATACCTTCGCCTGCCCTGATAATGGCAATAATGGTACAAATGATATCCATCAACCCTAAAAGAATAAGCAATATAAAGCCAATACCAATAAAGGCTAAAATAGAACTGACGATGGCATAAATGAGTAAGCTCAATTTAAAGTTGAGACAGTTTTTCCCGCACTCATCAACAAATTTAAATTCATCACGTTTCATCAACCACACGATTAGTGGTCCAATAATGCTGCCCAGTGGAATAATATAACCAGCAAAACTTGCCGCATACACCAACAAGCCCATATTACGTGCTTCTTTTTCTACTGTATCCACTGAATCACTCATGATTTTCCCTATTATTTATATTACTGATTTGATTTTGATGTCGCTGTTTCTAGTTTTGCGCTGGCCCATATAAACGGTAATGCCAGTTCTCTATTGTTTGCGTTTGAATTCGGTTTTGTAAGCTAGCAACCCAAGTTTGCGCTAACCCTTCACAGTGCAACAGAGTCGAATATTGTTCGATATTCACTTCTGCTAGAAAGTAAATTTTCATCGCCTCAGCAATAGAGATATTCGATTTTCGCTCGACTAAATAAATGCTATCACCAGCGTTAATTTCACCTTGTTGCAAGACTTTATAAAACCAACCACACATCGCAGTTTGTTGCATAGCAAGGGAAAATTGAGGGTGACCAAACTGTAAGTTAAGCTTAAAACAGGGCGAACGAGGCTGGGTGACTTGCAATAGCGTAGTGCCAATTTGAATAATATCGCCAATATTGACCTGTGATTCATCTAAGCCAACGCTACTGATATTTTCGCCCATGGCAGGCGCATCTTTAAAACCTGCCATTAAATCCCAACGACGATATTGGCCATAATGCTCTCGAGGAAAGTGATGCAGTACCCGATCGCTGCCGCCATGATGCTGTGGATCTGCTTGGCCATCGCCTGTTACGCCCAGCTTGGAGACGATAAGGGTTTGGGCGAGTTGTTTATTGTTAATGCCACTATCAATAAGGTGCGTCTGATCACCAAGAGCACTAACTTGTTCTCCTTGATATAAAGCGGAAATTTTTTTAACCAGCAACTGAGCATCCATGAGCAGTAACTCTTAATTAACAAGGGATTGGATTATTTAAGAATATAGCAGGCTTATAGCAGTGCTTACTATAGGGAATTTTCAAAGCGCATTTTTAGCCCTAACACAAAAGAGCGATGCTAAACAAAAAGCCCCTGCAAATGGGGAGATTGCAGGGGCATAAATCTTTCAAATTACATTGGGCATTAACGTATCCCAGAAATGGAAGAAACTTTTTCAACAAAAAGCCATATAAAGCATCCTGTTCAATAAGTTACCTTGTCATAATAATCGTCTCACATGACAGAACAACGACACTTTTATGATAAAAATATGACCTGAGGCGACAGTAAAATGATAACTAACAGCAATTAGCCTAAAATATTCGCCCACTATTTAAACTGAGTTAATTTCAGTTACTCACTATGTTTTTTTGATTGAAGATAATGCTGCAGCGCATCTCCTGGGACTGAGCTGGCAGTAGCCACGGCAATGGCGGCCCATCTTGCCCCTTCTTCCATGGCTTGGGTAATGGCTTTTTGCTGGCATAAATAATGGATTAAGCCTGCGGCAAAGGCATCTCCAGCCCCTGTAGTATCTAACACTTGCGCTGTTACTGCTGGTACATGAAACTGTTCATTGGCACTATAGGCTATCGCCCCATTCTCGCCATCGGTGACCACAAAGTATTGCAATGACTCACCGGCAATTTTAGCGGCAAAATCCCACTTATTGTCATCACAGCGGCCATGCATATCGGTAATTGAAGCAATTAAAATATGGCATGGTCGTACCCGCTCATCTTTAGCTAACTGCGATACGACTAAGCAATGATCAAGGGCTGATGCGGTCCATTGACTAATGCCTTTAGCTGATGAGTTAGTGTATAGCGCATCCCATTGTTGCCAGTTTGGCGGCGTGCTTAGTTCAAATAGGGGTCTTTGTGGGCGGATAATAGTGCGTTCACCATCGGGCGTCATCACCAATAACATTTCACAGGTTGCGCCATCAAAGCGTTCCACTAAGCGGCAATCTAGCCCTTTGGTGCTGGCTTGAGCCAAAATCCAATTACCTATCTTGTCAGAGCCCACTTGGCTCACTAACGAGACATTGTGCCCAGCCCATACCAAACCGATGCCGGTATTAGCACCACCGCCACCGAGCCGTAAGCCGCCATCTTGATAATGAAAGCGACCTCCGGTTTGCAGCGGTTTATCTAATTCCAGTAAGCGGTCACAGTTAATGTTGGCAAGCAGTAAAATATTAGCCATAGCGGTCTCTTTTAACAATCCAATGTCCAATGCACCAAAATCATCATGATAAAAATGACGAGGATGGTGGGACAGTGATGATGCATTCAAAATCAGTATACTGCAAATAACAAAAAAGGCAGTGACCATGGTCACTGCCTTTCATTAACTTATTTCTCAAGCTTGGGGCGCTTACATATCAGCGGCTTGCAAGGGTTTACGTAATTGAGCGCGAACATTATCCATGCCTGAATAAAATTCTTTCATCATCAATAAGCCCATCATTTTACCGTTATCGGTCCAAATGAGGTTATCAGGATCGTTCGGGTCATTTTTAATTGCACCTATGGCTCTCATTGAGGCCATTTCTTTAAACAATGCGGTATCTAAGTTAACGCCGAAGGTTTCACGGAAATACTTACGTGATAAACGACCAGAGAACATGCCCAGTAAGAAGCGATATTGCATCACTTCTTTCTTGCCATATTGCTTTTGTTGCTCGACACCCATTTTGCCATTGGCAATGCGCTCTTGGTATTTTTTAAGCGAGAAGGTATTCACGTATAAGGTGTCATCTAAGAAACTAAATGAACCAGAACCGACTCCTAAGTATTCATCAAAATCGATAACGTATTCATCAAAGCCTTCATTATTGGCTTTACCAAAAGCCCAACCAGAAAGTTGAGTGTACTGGCCATTTAAGCTATTTAGAATTTGACGGTATTGACGGGCCATGTCGCCATGAGGTGCGGCTAGCTTGCCTTTCACACTCTTACGGGTTTGATGAGTAATCATCAATGGATAAGTGGTGATTTGGCGAGGGTCTAATTTTGAAGCCATATCCAAATCATGTTGGATAACTTCATCGGTTTGACCACGGAAACCGAAAATCAAATCAACATTAATAATTGGGAATAATTCTTTAGCCGCCATAATGCGGTCAAAAGTCTGCTGACCGGTACCGAACTTCTCGATGCGGTCTGTCATGGTCAAGATGTCATCATTAAAGCTTTGTACACCAATAGACATACGATCGACTAAGCCTTCTAACTGCTTAAATCCTGGACTGTCTAAGTGCTGAGGATCGGATTCACACGATACCTCTTTAATGTTCGGGAATAGGGTTTTGGCGTGTTCAATAGTGCGAGCTAATTCATCTTCTAGTACTGTGGTGGTGCCGCCGCCGATATACATAGACTCGAAGTCATAACCGAGGTTTTTAACCATATCCATTTCTTTGCGTAAAGACACGAAATAGCGACGAGCTTTATCTTCATTAAATAAGAAACGATGGAAAGTACAGTATGAACACAAGGTATGACAAAAAGGTACATGAGCATACAGCATGTACTTTTTACCTTCTACTGGCGCTGGCATCATTTCCGCTGAAACCGTGTCTAAACGCAAATTACGATCAACGTAAAATTGCATCACTTTTTCCATCGCATTTATCATCCAATCTGGCGTGGTGATATTGGCCTGATAAGGTGATTGGATAATGGTATCTGATGGACGGATAATTGATGACATGGCAATTCCTAGTTAAAAAGGGGCTCGCAAGCAACGCTAATGAGTTGCTACTCAAGTAGAAAATTTCGACATACGCTACAAGGATGTTAACTATCTAGAAGTTATCAGTTAAAAACAACCAAATCTGTCGATTTTTACCGCCACGATCACAAATTAGGAGTGCTTAAACAACCAATAGCTAATATAAGGTATCACATTGTTAAAGATTATAAAAAGTTCTGTTAAAACACGGTTAACCTAAAGCCGAAATAAAAACACCTCCAAAACCGAAGTCATTGGAGGTGCTTTTTAAGCTTTAGCTAAAAATACTGCAGACCTATTAGTCTTTATATTTTAACTCGCCATTCGCTTTGATTTCATCATACCAAAGGTTGTGATGCTGTTTCGCCCACTGCTCATCACAGTAGCCAGACACCATACAATCCATACCACCTTCAGACATAGCGGTTGCCATGAAGATATGCACGATAGAGAAAGCACAGATTACGATAGCGCTCACTGAGTGAGTAACTAGTGCAATCAAACTTAAGGTACGGCTTGGTTCAAATAAGTTCGGGAACAGTAATAACATTCCTGATACTGAGATGATTAAACCGAATAGAGCAAATGCCCAGAACCATAGTTTTTCACCTGCGTTAGCAAAACCAGCGTCAGGGTGCTTGCCTTTAAATGGACCGAAGTTAATGTAACCACCAACCACCATCATCCATTTAATGTCATACATTTTTGGCATTTGGTTTTTAGCCCAAAGTACTACCATTAACGCCCAACCCAACATGAATGGGATAGCCATGTAATCATGGATAACTTTAGAAGCATTTACCAATCCAGCCCACATACCTTCACCAATGTATGGCTGAAGGAAGTAACGGCCAGCAAGTAGTACTAAACCTGTCAAAATCAATAACATGCAAGGAATCGCACCTAGCCAGTGAATTGATACGTCAAATTTAGACCAGCGATATACCATCTTACCAGTGAAACCACCGTGTAATTTCGAAATACCGTTAATTTTCATAAACAGTACGAAAATGATGATCATGCCAAATAGCGATAAAGCTAAAGCAGGAGCAAGCCAGTCACTACGCAAATCAAATACACGTAAATCATAGGTATTGATTGGTTGTTTATGGAACTCACTTGTTGAAGTCGTACGTCCTTCAGCACCGTCTTTAAGCTGTGCCCATAATTGTGCATTGCCATCTTGAACGGTTAGAGACTCTTCAACATTTCCACTTGCGTGGGCGAAGGTCATGACACTGAACATCAGTGCGATAACAACGCCAATTTGTTTGAACCACTTGTTCATATTACATCCTCTATGCTATTCGATGCCTAGGTTGCCCTAGGCATCATAGCTAAGCTGACTAACACGCTTGGAGATTAACCCCAAACACCTTTGTTAGCTCCGCGGTATGCAACACGCTCGCGGAAGATAGCAGAAACGATTTCTGCATCACCTGCAAGCAGTGCTTTGGTTGAACAAAGCTCAGCACACATTGGAAGTTTACCTTCAGCGACACGGTTAGCACCATATTTCTGACGCTCTTCATTAGAGTGATCAGCTTCTGGGCCACCAGCACAGAAAGTACACTTGTCCATCTTACCGCGAGCACCAAAAGCGCCGCCTTGAGGGAACTGAGGCGCTCCAAATGGACATGCATATAAACAGTAACCACAACCGATACAAGTATCTTTATCGTGCAGTACGATACCGTCTTCAGTTTTGTAGAAACAGTTTGCAGGACAAACAGCCATACAAGGTGCATCACTACAGTGCATACATGCCACTGAGATAGACGCTTCACCTGGTTGACCGTCATTGATAGTCACTACGCGACGACGTTGAATTCCCCACTCTAAAGCAGAGTCGTTTTCGTTTTTACAAGCTGTGACACAACCATTACATTCGATGCAGCGCTTGGTATCACATAAAAATTTCATTGTAGCCATTCGGCAATTCTCCTAGCTTAAACTGCTGTTACGCTTTCTCTACCTGACAAAGCGATGCCTTAGTTTCCTGCATTTGTGTCACAGGGTCATAACCGTAAGTCATTGCAGTGTTACAAGACTCACCTATTACGTAAGGAACAGTACCTTCTGGATAGTTAGGCGCTAAGCTTTCGCCATGCATAACACCCGCGAAGTGGTAAGGCATCCAAGTAACACCTGGTTTAACGCGTGGAGTAACCATAACTTTAATCTTAATACGGCCACCTTCAGCACCTTCTAACCACACAGTATCACCGTCACGTAGACTACGATCTGCGGCATCAGCAGGGTTCATTTCAACAAACATTTCTTGTTGAAGCTCTGCAAGCCAAGGGTTAGAACGAGACTCTTCACCACCACCTTCATACTCAACCAAACGACCAGAAGTCAGTACTAATGGGTACTTAGCTGACGTGTCTTTCTCTTGGATTGACTTGTAAAGAGTTGGTAAGCGATGTACTTGCATATCATCGTAAGTTGGGTACTTAGACACAAGATCACGACGAGATGTGTATAACGGCTCACGGTGAATAGGTACGATATCTGGGAAAGTCCAAACGATACAACGCGCTTTAGCGTTACCGAATGGAATACAACCGTGATTAATAGCAACACGTACGATGCCGCCTAGCAAATCAGTTTTCCAGTTTTTACCTTCAGCTGATGCTTTTTCTTCAGCTGTTAGTTCGTCCCACCAACCTAATTGCTTAAGCATTTGTGCAGAGAACTCTGGGTAACCATCAGTGATTTCAGCGCCTTTAGAGAAGCTGCCATCAGCAAGAATGTTCTCACCTTTGTATTCAACACCGTAACGTGCACGGAAGTTACCACCACCGTCTTTAACGTGTTTGCTTGTGTTATACAGGATTTGAGTACCAGGATGCTTCTGCTCTGGCGTACCCCAACAAGGCCAAGGTAAACCATAAGTTTCGCCTTTAGCAGGTCCGCCAGCAGCTTCAAGAGTCTTGTTGCTGAACGTGCCCCAGTTTTGAGTGTGCTCTTTGATACGCTCAGGGCTTTGACCTGTCATACCAATAGTCCACATACCGCGGTTGATTTCGCGAGTGATGTCTTCAATAACTAGGATGTCATTGGCATCTTTAGCGATACGTTTAGTGTATTGCTCTGCAAAACCAAGCTTTTGAGATAGACGGTACATGATCTCAAGGTCAGTTTTTGATTCGAATAAAGGCTCGATAACCTTTTCACGCCACTGCTGACTACGGCCAGAGTTAGATACTGAACCTTCAGTTTCGAACTGAGTCGCAGCTGGAAGCAAGTAAACACCGTTCTGACGACGATGCATAACACCCGCCATAGTTGGGAATGGATCCACAACAACAACTGTGTCCATCTTATCTAATGCATCACGCACTTCGCTTTGACGAGTTTCAGTGTTAACAGATTGACCCCAGAAGAATGCCATACGGATGTTGTCATTCTGCGCTAGTTTACCCTTCTCTTCTAACACACCATCGTGCCAGCGAGAACAAGGAATACCAGGAGTGGTCATTGGGTCGCGACCTAAGTAAGTACCTTGGTCGAAACGATTACTAACCCAAGATTTTTCAAGATCCCAAACGTTCGTCCAGTGATCCCAAGCGCCAGAAGTCAGACCGTAGTAACCTGGTAAGTTATCAAATAACAAACCTAAGTCAGTCGCACCCTGTACGTTATCGTGACCACGGAAAATGTTTGTTCCGCCGCCTTTAACACCCATGTTACCAAGGGCTAATTGAAGGATACAGTAAGCACGAGTGTTAGCATTACCTACGTGATGCTGAGTACCACCCATACACCAAACAACAGTACCTGGACGGTTATCTGCCATCATTTTCGCAGCTTGGTAAACTTCTTCTTCGCTACAGCCAGTTACATCAGCAACTTCTTTAGGCGGGAATTTTTTCACTTCTTCGCGAATTGATTCCATTTCGAAAACACGTTCTTTGATGAACGTCTTGTCTTCCCAACCATTTTCAAAGATGTGCCAAAGCATACCGTAGATGAATGGAATATCAGTACCAGGACGAAGACCACAATGTAGGTCAGCGTGCGCGGCAGTACGTGAGAAACGAGGATCAACAACGATGATTTTCGCGTTGTTTTTCTCTTTCGCTAATAAGATATGCTGCATTGCAACTGGATGCGCTTCAGCCGGGTTTGCACCGATGAAGAAGATTGCATTTGCATTTTGGATATCATTGAAAGAGTTAGTTTGCGCACCATAGCCCCAAGTGTTTGCAACACCAGCTACAGTGGTAGAGTGACAAATACGTGCAGAGTGATCGATGTTGTTCGTGCCCCACATAGCCGCAAATTTACGGTACATGTAACAACCTTCGTTCGAGAACTTAGCACTACCCATGAAGTAAACTGAATCAGGACCTGACTCTTCACGGATATCTTGCATCTTGTCGCCAACTTCGTTGTAAGCTTGCTCCCAAGATAGTTTCTTCCACTTGCCATCAACCAATTTCATTGGGTATTTAAGACGCTTCTCACCGTGACCATGTTCACGTAATGCAGCACCTTTAGCACAGTGTCCACCAGCATTAAATGGGTGATCGAATGCAGGCTCTTGACCTGTCCAAACACCATTTTGTACTTCAGCGTATAAACCACAACCAACAGCACATGCAGAACATACGGTACGTTTGATTTCAGTTGGTGCATCATGAGCAATTTCTTTTGCTTCAGCTCGACGCATCATGCCAGTGCCCATTAATGAAGCAGCGGCGATACCACCAGTAGCAATACCTGCATTCTTCATAAATTGACGACGGTTGATACCGAGCGACTTGCTAGCAGCTTTAGGTGCTGCTGTAGACTTGCGAGTTAACTTCATCGCTTATTTCTCCTGAATTATCCGCGTAAGCTATCGTAGTAGCTACGAATATGCGCAGTTTCTTTGTAACCATTAGAACCTTTGATACTAATGTTACTCTCGGTTGCTTTTGCCACACTCACACCTGAAACAGCAATTGCTGCAGTAGCAGCGCTACCTACGGTGATGGCTTTCAGCAAAGATCTGCGGTTCAGATCAGGCTGTTGCTTCTTCATCTTTACTCCTGGGTTTAATACACATCTGCTTATCATGCAGATGCCCTCTTAGGCCTTTTTAGTTACCAAACACCATTGTTAATCAATGGTTAAGTGGGTGAGCTAAAAAGGTAAAAACACATATAAATGAATCTAGTCCACAAATTTACGCCGCTAATATATAGAGAGAGAGGCTGAAATAATATGATCTAACACCTGTTCATTGGCCTAAAATAACCAATAAATAAAGAAAGCGTTAACTGGGTCATGTTTTCAAATCATGCCGTGTGAGAACAAAACTTTTGGGTGGGATTTTAGCAGTGCTTACAATGTTAAATTACTTAACAAGTAGATTGAGTTAAAAGGATTTTTATACGGTTTTTGTCTAAATAAACACCACAATCACTATATAACTTTTAGTACTTAAAAGCTGTACTTGCAGTGCTTTTGGTTATTAAAATAACCAATAGTTAGCTGCCCACAAATCACTCAGTAAATATTAACAAGCAAGTTACTTTGTAGCATGAGTAGCACGCAGAAAGCGTCCAAGAAAATTCAGTAATAACTGCAATCAATAAGCCACTAAAATTGGTCAAAATAACTATTGAAATAACTATTGAAATAACTGTTGGAATAGCAGCCTAAATTAAGCGATTTATTCGCCTGCTGCGAGCAATAAAATAGGTACTGACAAAACTACCCGTTCCGCCAACAGGCAGATATAAAAACACCTCAACAAGATAGACTCAGTTGAGGTGTTTTGAAAGTAATTAAGTGACTAAATCAGCAAAAGGCTAACTCACTATCACTTCTGATATTTTATCGAACCGTTAGCTTTGATTTCATCGAACCAAACATTGTGATGCTGCACTGCCCAATTTTCATCACAATAGCCTGAAACCATGGATTCCATACCACCTTCACTCAATGCTGTTGCCATCCAAATATGCACAATGGTAAATGCAATGAGAATCGCAGCACTAATGCCATGAATAAGTAGCGCGGCCATTGAAGCTTCACGGGGTAAATCTAATCCCGGTAACACTAGCATGATGCCTGATACGCTGATAAAGAGGCCAAAGAACACTAATGTCCAAAACCACATTTTTTCACCGGCGTTGGCAAAACCACTATCTGGATGCTTACCTTTAAATGGACCGAAATTGATGTAACCACCAACCACTAAAAACCATTTTAAATCATACATCTTAAAGGTTTGCAGTGGCATCCATTTAACAATACATAGCAACCAAGATACGATAAAGACTGGACCAACCCAATCATGCACTAGCTTGCAAAAGGCTATAATTCCAGCCCAAATACTCGCACCGACATAGGGCTGAATAACAATTTTACCTAGTATGATCACCAGACCAGTTAGCATTAACGTTAAACAGGCAACGGCCATAATCCAATGCAGCCAAATATCTGCTTTAGACCATCGCTCAACCATCTTGCCTGAATACCCCTTCGCCAATTTTGCTGGGCCATTAACAAAGTAGAATAGTAAAAATGCAGCAAATACACCTACGAGAGCTAACGCCACTCCGGGAGTAATATAGTCATCTCTGATTATTCGACCTTGATTGCCCGCAACATTAATCAGTACGCCGGGTTCAATACCTTGAGCTGTTGTAAAACCAGAATCGCCGGCTTTAACTGCTCGCCATAATTCAGCCGGGTTTTCCTTCCCTGCCTGCTGCTTACTTGATTGTTCATCTGCCGCTAAGGTTGTGGTTGCAAAACCTAACCCCATCACCAGAACCAACAGAGCAAACAAGCTACGCAGTGATTTGTTTAACTGTTTGTTTAACATTGTCACTCCTTGCTTTGTTACGGACAAAGCCCGTAACCTTTGCACTGTCTAAACCATATCACCCGTTTTAGGATCATAGCCCCAAATGGTATTCGGATTACCGCGCTTAGACATACGTTCGCGATAGATACTCGATACGATTTCGGCATCACCAGCAAGCAGGGCTTTAGTTGAACAAAGCTCAGCACACATAGGTAACTTACCTTCAGCAATACGGTTTGCACCGTACTTCTGACGCTCGGCATCGGAATGGTTTTCTTCTGGGCCACCGGCACAGAAAGTACATTTATCCATTTTACCGCGGCTACCAAATGCGGTCTTTTTCGGGAACTGTGGCGCTCCAAAAGGACATGCATAAAAACAGTAACCACAACCGATACAAGTATCTTTATCGTGTAGCACAATGCCATCGTCGGTTTGATAGAAACAATCTGCCGGACATACGGCCATACAAGGAGCATCGGTACAATGCATACATGCAACAGAAATTGACGCTTCACCGGGTTCACCATCATTGATAGTAACCACGCGGCGACGCTGAATACCCCACTCTAAAGCGGAATCGTTTTCGTTCTTACAAGCTGTGACGCAACCGTTACACTCGATGCAGCGTTTTGTGTCACACAAAAATTTCATGACTGCCATAATGGCTTATCTCCTCATCAAGTTAATTAGGCTTTGCTGATCTGACACAAGCTAGACTTAGTCTCTTGCATCTGAGTCACAACATCATAACCATAGGTCATTACGGTATTGGCAGCTTCACCAATAATGTAAGGTACGGTTCCTTCAGGGTAATTTTTCTCTAGGCTCTTGCCTTCGAATACACCCGCGAAATGGTATGGCATGAAACATTCACCAGCAATGACTCGTGGAGTCACCATTGCTTTAACTGTGATTTTAGCGCCTTCTGGACTGTGAACGAATACATCATCACCATCACGTAAGCCGCGGTCGGCTGCATCAGCAGGGTTAATCTCAATAAACATTTCTTGCTGCAATTCTGCAAGCCATGGATTTGAGCGTGTTTCTTCACCACCACCTTCATACTCAACTAAGCGACCCGTAGTTACCGCTAATGGGAAGTCTTTAGCAAAGTCTTTTTCTTGAATAGACTTATACAGAGTTGGAAGACGTGCAACCATACGATCTTCGTAAGTTGGGTACTTAGCCACTAAGTCGCGACGAGGGGTATATAACGGCTCGCGATGAATCGGGATATCATCTGGGAAGTTCCACACAATACAACGTGCTTTGGCATTACCGTATGGGATACAACCGTGATTGATAGCAACACGTTGAATACCACCAGAAATATCTGTTTTCCAGTTTTTACCTTCAGCGTGAACTTTCTCTTCAGCAGTTAAGTCATCCCACCAGCCAAGCTGTTTCAGCATGTCAGCGGTGAACTCTGGGTAACCGTCTTTGATTTCAGATCCTTTTGAATAAGAACCTTCAGCAAGAATATTATTACCGTTATGCTCAACACCGTAACGTGCACGGAAGTTACCACCACCATACTTAACTTCACGTCCAGTGCGGTAAAGAATTTGCGTACCTGGATGTTTGTTTTCTGGCGTGCCCCAACAAGGCCAAGGTAAACCGTAGGTTTCACCTTTAGCTGGACCACCTGGCGCTTCTAAGCTTTCCATATCGAATGTGCCCCAGTTTTCTTGGTGCATTTTCAAACGCTCAGGGCTCTGGCCAGTGTAACCAATGGTCCACATACCTTTGTTGAACTCACGGGTCATATCTTCAATCAACGGCTCATCGCCATTAACTTTAATATGCTTACAGAACTCAGCATCGATACCCCATTTTTTCGCCAGCTTGTACATGATAATGTGGTCAGCTTTTGACTCAAATAATGGTTCGATAACTTGTGATCGCCACTGCAGTGAACGGTTTGAAGCAGAGACTGAACCGTATGTTTCAAACTGAGTTGCAGCAGGTAATAAATACACACCGTCAGTTCGTTCGTGCATGACACCTGCCATCGTTGGGAATGGGTCCACAACAACAACTGTATCCATTTTGTTCAATGCTTCACGCACTTCACGACCACGGGTTTCAGTATTGACTGATTGCCCCCAGAAGAATGACATACGAATATTATCTTTCTGCGCAATCTTAGATTTGTCTTCAAGGACACCATCATGCCAGCGAGAACATGGAATACCCGTTGAAGTCATTGGATCTTGACCTAGACGTTGCTCTTGATCGAAACGGGCTTTAACCCACTCGTAATCCAAGTCCCATACATTACACCAATGTTTCCATGAACCTGTTTTAAGGCCATAGTAACCTGGCAATGTATCAAACAATAAGCCAAAGTCAGTTGCACCTTGAACGTTATCATGGCCACGGAAGATGTTAGTTCCACCACCAGAAACACCCATATTACCAAGGGCTAATTGGAGGATACAGTATGCACGAGTGTTAGCATTACCTATGTGATGCTGAGTCCCACCCATACACCAAACCACAGTACCAGGCTTAGTTTCAGCCAGTAACTTGGCGACACGATGCATCTGCGCTTCAGGCACGCCAGCAACATGTTCAACTTCGGCAGGGGTCCACTTTTTCACTTCCTCACGGATACGTTCCATACCGTATACACGTTGGTCGATGAATGTTTGGTCTTCCCAACCATTTTCAAAAATGTGCCACAACAAACCATAAATGTAAGGAATATCCGTACCAGGACGAATATGCACGAACTCGTCAGACTTAGCTGCAGTTCGAGTGAAACGCGGGTCGACTACGATAATTTTCGCGCCGCGCTCTTTACCTTCAAGGAT
Source organism: Shewanella sp. 10N.286.51.B2 (assembly GCF_041469265.1). Taxonomy (NCBI): domain Bacteria; kingdom Pseudomonadati; phylum Pseudomonadota; class Gammaproteobacteria; order Alteromonadales; family Shewanellaceae; genus Shewanella; species Shewanella sp. 10N.286.51.B2. The sequence goes on along the minus strand of NZ_JBFRKH010000025.1, from coordinate 52,414 downwards.
GTGTTGCATTGAAACCGGATGAGCTTCACAAGGGTTCGAACCGATAAACATCATCGCTTTCGAGCTACGCATGTCGTTAAAAGAGTTTGATTGCGCACCGTAGCCCCAAGTGTTTGCAACACCGGCTACAGTGGTAGAGTGACAAATACGTGCAGAGTGGTCGACATTGTTGGTGCCCCACATTGCTGCCAATTTGCGGTACATATAAGCTTGTTCGTTTGAAAACTTCGCACTACCCATGAAAAATACTGAATCAGGACCAGATTCTTGACGAATATCGAGGGCTTTTTGACCCACTTCTTCAATGGCTTGCTCCCAAGAAAGTTTCTTCCATTTGCCTCCTTCTAGCTTCATTGGGTATTTAAGACGTTTTTCACCATGACCATGTTCACGCAGTGCAGCACCTTTGGCGCAATGGCCACCAGCGTTAAATGGGTGATCGAATGCAGGTTCTTGACCTGTCCATACACCATTTTGCACTTCAGCATAAATACCACAGCCCACTGAGCAGTGAGAACAAATAGTACGTATCACTTCAGTCGGCGCATCGTAAGCAACATCTTTTGCTTCAGCTTTACGCATCATTCCGGCGCCCAGCATTGAAGCGGCAGCAATACCACCTGTAGCAAGGGTTGCAGACTTCAAAAATTGGCGACGATTGAGTCCAAGTGCAGGTTTATCTGCGACTTTGACTGCTTCTGTTTTGCGGGTTAATCGCATCACATATTCTCCTTAAATTACTTGCTACTACGTAATGTGTCGTAATAACTACGTACATGGTCTGTTTCTCTATAACCATCACTTTTACCTACAACGGGTGTAGCTTCTGGTGAGGCGGCAAGAGCTTGTCCGCTAACAGTGGCAACTGCGCCAGCGGCACTGCCGACAGCCAATGCTTTTAGCATTTGACGACGACCCATGTCGGAAGCTTGCTTCTTCATAGTCTCTCCTTAATTTAACGCGTGTTATAAGAGTAAAATTACTCTCTGTTTTTATGGAAGTTGCCTTCCTTTTCAGTCTATGCCACAGAGTCAAACTCTGTGGCATAAATCTTTGCACCAACAGCCTAAAAATTACCTAAGAGGCAAGTTCATTGGTTGATGGTTCAATCTTGTCTGCTTCATCAGCAGCAGTTTTTTCGGCTTCAGAACCTGGGCAATTAACTGGAATATCTAAGCTTAGTTGCTCAAACTCATTGGCTTCAATGATGAAAAATGCTTTTGCTAGCTGCGCCACAGGCACATAAAACGCTGCACTCGGTGTTTTCTCTAAGGTGTCACAAAAGCGCGCAATCCAGCTGCCAATATGGCGCTGATAAAATGCTAATTGACGATAACCTGGCGCCTCTAAAATCAAGGTACCCATCACTTCACATAATGCTGCAACATGATCTTCTGGCTCTTTAACGTCTTCTTCGCGAGCAAAACCTAATTGCATTAAATCTTGGCGTAACAGTGCTAATGGCTTATCCATTAACGAGCCTGTCATAAACCAGCTGCCGTATGGCAATACTTCACCACGGCCAACACCGAAGAAAATATTGAAGTATTCTTCTTCAAGTTGCTCTTGTGTGTACTGGGTCGCAGCTGCCTTTAGCGCCAGCCAAGCCGTGCTCATGTCGTTATCATCTTCAGCTTCTGTTTCTATTTCGATGTCAGCTAAAAATGACAGCAGTTCTTCACTCGGATGGCGACGTAGTAATGCAGCTAATAATTGGTAAATATCTGCCCGTAGCTGATCGTTTTCTGAAATTTCTCTAACTAATTCGGTCATATTGGATCTCTTATCGAAGTTGCTTCTCTGGGTCTTCAAGAATGTCTTCAAACATATCTTTTACGCGGCAATCACCACACATTTTTAGGCGCTCAATATTGGCGTTAAATGCAGAATGTCCACCAATCATATCGATCATTCTATGAACCATCGATTGTGTAGCAAAAGCGGTTCCGCAACGAATACACTCGAACGGAGCCTCTTCTTTTAACGTTTGACGCTGCTGACGTGCTGCTTGGTCCAAATTGATTTGCGGCGTTAAGCTAATCACGTTTTCAGGACAAGAGGTTTCACATAAACCACATTGCACACAGTCTTGCTCTACAAAATGCAGTGACGGTGATTCACCACCATCGGTTAATGCTTGTGTTGGGCAGGTTGCTACACAAGACATACACAAGGTACATTTATCAACCTCTACATTAACCACACCGTATGGCACATTACTCATCGTAATGGTTGCATCAGTTGCTGCGGCTTGTTGGTTAAGGTGATCAACAGCAGCATATAAGGTGTCACGCTTAGTACTTGGCGCGAACGCTGCAGGTACCGTTAGTGGCCAATCAAGGCTTATGGCTAACTTATCATCTAAGGCTGCTAATGCTTGGGTGTCTATCAAGCTAATGCGCTGTGGCTGACCCATTTCATCTAGAATGCTATTAGCTAATATTAGTTCACCATTTAACATTTGCGTTAACGTGGGTGCTGTCGCGTCAGTATTAAGGATCAATACCTGACGAGCGCCCCATGCAAGTGATGACATCCAGTGATCAATACTAGCAACAGTAATCTCTTCTAGTTCAACCGGAATAATATCGCCAACTAATTCGGCTGTGATTAATTCAGCACCGACACTGCTGTCGTGGAATAAAATCACTGGCGCAGCTTGGGCTTGCTCAAGGTAACGACTAATTAGCTTTTGCAGGTAACTATGTAGTGCATGTGGTGTTGGTAAATCAAATGCGATAGCCCCTGTAGGACACGCATTAGTACAGCTACCCGCACCATGACAAAGGTAAGGATCAATTTCGATTTTTTGTTCAATACTGCTAATGGCATCAGCAGGACAGAAGTTTAAACAGCGATTACAGCCATTGACGCCATTACGGTTATGAGCACAGATATCACTGTTCACCTTCACATAACGTGGCTTATCAAATTCACCAACTAAATCTGGAATTTGCTCCAGCGCATCAGCTAATTTATCTGCATCTTGACCGACATAGAAATAACCTGGTGGTAGCATTTCAAGGTTAAGACATGGCGACATGCTCAGGTCTAAAACCATATCAAAATGCGGCTTACGAATAGCAACAAGACTTAACTCAGTCGCCGCTTGGTTTTCACCCGCGCCTTCATTCTCAACGGTTACCTGAAACTGACCTAAAAAGCCTTTAACAGAAATAAGTTTGTTGTAATAGCTTTCGCTATTTACTGCAGCGTTCATTACCGCTTCAAGATGAGCTTCATCTTGGCTGGTAATGGCTTCATTTGCCAAAATAACCGTATTGGCCATGGTTGACAGTTTATCCGCAGCTAATCGGGCCAAATCTTCTGGGCCGATGACTAACACATTGCCTTCAGTCGTATAACTGACTGTTGGCGGGATCAAGTTTTGGATCACTTGAGTCTGTGCTAATACCTGCTGGCGAACTTGTTTTAGTTCTAGCGGGGTTTGACTATTGCTCACATTGCGTTCCTGAACAGTTTTTTAACGCTTAGGTGATTTATCAGGGCTGCAAATCCATTTTGTATTTAAACATTTATTTAATTACATCAGCTTAAAATGATAAACAAAACACCTTATACGCTAAATAGTGGACTAAAATTTTTAACTACACACTAAGCCTTAGCGCTACTTGAAGCCGTTATAGCTTCTTCATCAACCATTCCCAGAACATCACTCTGGTCTTGGTTGGTATCTAAGTCAGTGGCAGACACGATTTCGCTCTTATCATTTAATACTGGTGAGGCATCAGTTGTATCAACAACTGTGTCATCATCCTCACGAGCAAGTAACTCTTGCTCTTCCGTTTCTTCTTTGTCTTTTACGACGTTACGGAAGACTTTTTTGGCTAATTCAGCCGAAACTTCGGCAGACAATTTAGGTTGATTACTGTAATCAAGGGCGTACTCGAGTAAGCCGTCGATTTCATTGTATTGGGGTTGTTTCCACAGTGCTTTTAACGCTGCTGATTTCGCTTGAGGTGATACATTCGCCCCCATAAACGAAGCAAAACTGCCTCCAACTTCAATTTTTTCGGGATCCGGTAAATCTTCAGCTTCAAGGATCTTCTCAGGCTGAGGCGCTTCTTGTATGGCATCCTCAGTGGAAGAGTCAGCAAGGCTTTCTTCCTCTGCCGCCACACTCTTTTGCTGCAGTTCAGTCTCACGAGCAGCTTCAGCTTCAACTTGCTCACGACGCTCAGTCCAACGAGAGAAAAAACCTTTCGAATTATTGCTCATTAATGTCTCCGAAGGTGATCTGTGCTAGGGCCAGTATCCTTTCGGCGGTTCACATGCTTACGGCGTTTAGCTGATATTTCAACTTCGCCATGACGGGTGATGAAAGCTTCAACCCAACATGCCAGTGCTTCTGGCATTGGGATATTCAGCACTGGGGTTTCAGACTCCAAACAGGCTGCGGCAATATTTTGGTCTGCAGAGATAGCAGCAGGAACCCAAGTGCCATCCGATAACTCATCACAAACGATATATAACATGGTGTTATCCATGTCTAAATTTATCCGGTAACTGCCACGTTCATCTTTATAAAGTTGAAACAATATTAATTTGGCCCCTTCAGGTGCCTCATGAGTCGCAGGAACCATTTGTTCCACTTCCCAAGTGATTGAGGGCCAACGCCCCATCATTTTTTCGACTTTTCTAAGCGAAACATACATAGGCCAAACATTTTCAGTGTGTTGCATACAAGCCTTGCCCTTAAAACATAAATCCACAAGAAATAAATAAAATATATATTAACAACGACTTAAAAGTTGCTCTTGATTATTTTTAGAAGCTAAAAACCACTTTATTTCTCTTAACTAATCAGTACACTGCAAAAATAGTGCCAGATAAATAAGAACAAAAAGCTAGATCCAGATCTCCTAATTACCACTAAGAGTAGGACAATTTGTCTATATTGCTAATTACACTAGGACATAAGGCTACGTTAATTAGTCGCTGCTGATTAACATCAGAGTTAGATCACGCATTTACAAACTACATTGCCGCCTCGGGAATAAAAGTTGCTATGCTGATAGTTAATTAGTTTTCATTACCATCCTCACTACCGAGCTAGTTAACTATTTCAGAGGCCACACTTTCAATGACCCAATCAAATGCTAATAAATCGCTAAAACTGGTCAAAACCAATGCTGAAGTTCCCCTTACAATTGCAGTTAAAGCAATTAATGAGCAAGGAGAGAGTGTTGATAAATTCGTGGCCTGTGAAAGACCATTAACGGTATATTTGAACTGGCAACCCATAGTGACCTTAATGACCTTGGGCGCAAAACCTGAGTCATTAGCTTTGGGTTACTTGAAAAATCAGGGCTTTATTAACGATGCCAGCTTACTTGAATCAATTATCGTCGATTGGGATGTTAACTCTGCAGCCATTTTGACTAAAGAGCAAACAGCTGATTTAGATAAACAATTATCTGAAAAAACCGTCACTTCAGGTTGCGGTCAAGGTACTGTTTACGGTGGTTTCATGCAAGGGCTCGATGATATAAAGCTGCCAACGCCCCAATTACAACAATCAACCTTATATAGCCTGCTAAAAAACATTAGTGCTTATAATGAAACCTACAAAAATGCCGGTGCCGTCCATGGTTGCGGCATTTGTAAAGACGACCAAATTTTAGCTTTCATTGAGGATGTTGGCCGCCATAACGCGGTTGATACCCTCGCGGGCGACATGTGGCTTGAAGGTGAAAATGGGCACGATAAGATTTTCTATACCACTGGCCGTTTAACCTCTGAAATGGTGATAAAAATTGCCAAGATGGGTATACCAGTATTGTTATCACGCAGTGGTGTCACTCAGATGGGGTTAGAACTAGCTCAAAAGTTGGGGATCACTATTATTGCCAGAGCCAAGGGGCGTCACTTCTTGGTTTACCACGGCGCAGAAAATATTGAATTTGATGCGATGAAAGTTTAGCGTTACCTATTAACGCAAACAATTGGTAACAAGGTGATGACCACCTTGTTATCACTCATCATGTAACCCTATGCTAAATAGCATTATGCCTAAATTTAGCCCACTGCTTTCTTGCCGCTTCGGGCAAATAACTCCAAGCTAAAACCCGGGTAATTTTATTGCCTTGCTTCATTTCAATGGTCTGCACACTATCGGCATGTAACTGTTTTAATAATTGATAACAGGGCTTTAGGTTTTCTGACTTGGACACTAATGAGCTAAACCACAAACATTGTTGCCCAAACTGCTGACTTTCTTTAATCATATTCGTTAAAAACTGCTGCTCACCACCTTCACACCATAACTCAGCTTTTTGCCCACCAAAATTAAGTGCGGCACTACTTGAGCTAACGGCTGGCTTTTGGCTGTGCTTTTTAGCTCTGTTGGCGGCTAAATTGGCATTTTTCTTGGCGCTGCCTTGACTCGCTTCGGCTAATGAGCGATGAAATGGCGGGTTGCACAGAGTAATATCAAAGCGCTCATTATCCCCGATAATTCCGCTAAAAATAGCTTGAGGATTAGTCTGTTGGCGCAGGTCAATTTTCGATGCTAAATCAGGGTTATGGCTAATAATTTCAGCGACATTTGCAATTGAAACTGGGTCAATATCGCTGGCGACAAACTGCCAACCATAGCTTTTAACCCCTAATAATGGATAAATACCATTAGCACCGGTGCCAATATCCAATGCACGGATCTTATTTCCTTTAGGCGCTTTACCATTAACAGCCAGTAAATCAGCAATGTAATGCAAATAATCTACTCGACCTGGTACTGGCGGGCACAAGAACCCTGCCGGAATATCCCACTGCTCAATGTGATAATCAGTCAATAAAATTGCTGCGTTGAGGCTTTTGACCGCTTCAGGATCTGAGAAGTCGATTGAAAGATTACCGTAGGGGTTTGGTCTGACAAAGTGGGACAATTTGGGACACTTTTTTATTAATCCTTCGAAATCATAACCTTGATTATGCTTATTTCGCGGGTGTAGTGTTTTCACTTGAGTATGAGCGACGCCTTTGCTTGCCGCAGATGTTTGCTTGTTCGTTTTGTTGCCAGCTTTACTGTTTTTCATGCAAATGTTCATTAATCATATAGGTATTTAGTAAACAGTAAATTAACCACGGACTGTTCACCCGTTTCAGCTTCTAGCAGTCGATTAACCGTTTCAAAGCACGCACGACGAATATCCTCTCTTCCGGTCAAGGACTTAACCTTGTCTTCAGGCTGATTTCCTAGCACTTCAACGATGGCGGCTCGCAGTAACGGATCATGGTGCTCTATCTGCTGCAATTGTTTAGGATCTTTAACCATTAACTCAACACTGATTTTTACAAAACCGAGTTTTTTGCGGTTAGAGATATAGTTAGTGACAATGTCAGGTTCGAAACCATAGTAAGCAAAGTTCCCAGTGGCTTTGTCATCTGCGCTATGCGCATTGGGGAAAAAAAACAGTGCAACTAACACTGCGAATAGGTACTTTGCCATAGTTAATCAAACTCCATTATTTAAATCTGCCTAATAGCAGCGGCTATCCAGCCATTGCTCTGTCATGATAAACTGCACTCGTTTGAGTATATTGTAACGAGTATTGAATGAACGTGACCAGTCTTAGCTTCCCGTATGGTGAATCAATCCAGTGGTTTTCACCTGATGCAATCAATTCTATGCCGCAATCGGCACTAAAAGAATGGTTACTCGCTACCGGTAGTTTAACCCAAAAGCTTAAAGGCTGTTGCCACGATTTTGAAGTTAAAGTCCTTGGCGAACAACTTACTACACCATTAGCAGGGGAATGCCCGCAGCAAAAGCAGGTTTGGGTAAGAGAAGTACTGCTGTGCCTTGATGGCGAGCCTTGGGTGTTTGCACGCACCTTAATCCCTGAGAACCTAGCCAATGATCAACACAACTTTAAAGCCTTAGGTAAGCGCCCATTGGGTGAACTACTGTTTACCAGTGCTGATATTGTCCCGGGCAAAATAGAGGTCGCTGAATTTGAAAGCTGCACTAAGCTAGCCCAACTGGCAACCCGCCTGTCCCAACCTGTCACCTCTTCACTTTGGGGGCGTCGCCGTTACTTTAACTTAGCCAACCAAGACATTATTGTTAGCGAAATTTTCCTTCCTTATGCGGTTAAGCAAATTAACGCCTTAACACTAAAGCAATCTTGTTAAAGTTAGTCCAACAAAGCCATGCGGTTTACCATACGTTGGCAACATCATGGCTATTTGTAAAGTAACCATAAAGCTTATAGCCTTATGTTTTAGTCGAGTGCCTTACAAGAAGTAAGCTCAGTAGCAACAAATACACCCCTGCTAAACTACCGCCACTACTGCTTTGAGATCCATCGTCGCCAGCAATTGTCTGGTTTTCGCCCATAAACTCTGAAGTAACTACACCATTTAGTTTAAATTCGACGATTGCCCTTGAGCTGTCTGACGATTGCGCCTGCACCTCCATCGTTAAGCCCAGTTCAGGTAACACCATGCCTGATTGCGGTTGCAGGGGCGCTGAGTAATCAGCATTATCATCAAATAAACTAAAGTTACTTAGAGCGCTATCGTTAGCGTAGCTTGACTGAGGATATAAGCTAAAGCTGGCATCACGTACCTGCACACTTGAAGACCCGCCAGTTATTAGACTCTGGTCAGCATCAATAACCCCAATAAAGCCATAACCTTCATGCTCGGCGACATTGTTATCTTCATAGTTGTTATTTTCGAGCCATAATAAAATACCGGGCTCGTAGCCGACACTTTGCAAGCCCGCATCAATACCTTGATGGTTTCTCAGTTGCACAATATAGCGTTGCGGCAAACCGGGTAAGGTATCATCGATCCTTGAAAAACCCACTAAATCAACTTTGCCTTGCTCTTCGGCCCCGTCTTGGTAAATGTTGACGCCTTGCTGATTAATTTCAATTTGGTCAATAACAATACCGTAGTCACCTACAGCTTGATCCGTTACATAGCTCATTTCAACTTGCACACTTTGCCCTGAAAAATCGCTCAAGTCATAAACCAGTTCAACCCAAGCATCTGTTCCTGAAGCGCCAGCTATATCGCTCGATACCCCAGAAATATAGTGCTCTACATTGTTGAACAGAGGGTTACTGGCACTGGTATGGTTGCCGACAATGGCTACGCCATCAATCAACAATTGCATATAGTCATAATCTGTTTCTATGCTCCAATGTGCCTGCATAACAAGCTCAATCTGTGCGTCAGCGGGTAAATCTACCTCGAAACTCAGACTATTGGTAAGTTGATGGCCTTTACCTGAATGGTATTGATAGTCGCCAACTAAAGGTGACTTAAAGGCGAAGGGGGGATTGGGTAATGCGATGGACAATTGATTCACAGCATCAGCATTAACTGCTGCAAAAACCTCAGCAGTCAAACCTTCAGCAGTAATATCGGCCAAGTCGATGGCTTGCTCATTGACCCACTTGCCTTGGTAACGTTGTTGCAGATATGAACGGGCATAAGGACTTAAGCCCGCAGGCTTACTGCCAGCAATATAAGGATTACCCGCTTGCGCTTGACCCACCCAAGTACCACTTGCCATTAACGACCAGTAACCCACTGGCGCGCCATCCCCCAGATTAGTGTCGTATTCATCAGGCAGGCCTAAATCATGACCAAACTCATGGGTAACGACCCCGGTACCTGAGTCGATAGGCTGAATGGTATAGCCATAAACTTTCATTGACGTGCCAGGAAGAGCTTGTCCTTGGCTATTGGCACCAACAAAAAAGCGATGCGACCAAATAGCATCGGTGCCTAACACGCCGCCGCCCGCCTCTTCACCAATACTGGAATGAAATATGACAATGTGGTCTATGATGCCATCAGGCTCATTTTCATTGCCGTTGTTATTAAAATCAAATGGATCTTCACTATCGAATTCAGCTAATTCTGTCGCGCTCATCCCTTTAACGGCCTGAGTAACGGCTTCCATAACCAATTCAGGTACTGCAATATCATTATCACTGAAAACCGAATTATTGGCGCCATAGTAAGCAGCATTGTTACTGGCGGTTACCCAGCCTTTAACCTGACCACGAAAGAAAAAACTCTCACCAGAGGCTTGAGCAAAATATTGATAAGCCGTTTGAAGCACCTCACGGTTAGGTCCAGAAAATCCAGATCGAGAAAAAAGCAAATCTTGATAATGTTGTACGGAATAATCGTCATAAAACATTGACGTATCAGACTTGGTTAAACGATTGGCGTTATAGGGTAAATCAGGAAAGTCGACCAATACCGCCAGCACATTCACGGTTTTGGTGACATCCGTGTCAGCCAATGCCGGAGCTGATACTGGTGAGACTTTTATTCGTTGGGATCGATTCTTGGCAGCTATTTGCTTTAGTATTTTGACCTCAGCAGGCAGATAATTATGACTTGCTTTGCGAGTGAACTTCTCTACCGCAGCTTGCTTTGCTGCCTCGCTGGCATCAATTGCCAGCTCACCGCGCTTAATCAACCAGTATTGGATCTGTTGCTGATTCATTACCCCAGCATCTGCTGGAGAAGCGTATTGACTCGGCGCTGCCATGGCGTTTAACGAAAAAAGAGTCATTGCCAATATGGTCATAACACCAGTAAAGATTTTACTCCATTGAATAGGCATCCTATGCCTCCTTTACTTCCTTTGATTGCACTTTTTAAATGCATTGTTACGCTTGGCGATATAACGACGAACAATCTCTTGTTGCTGTTGTTCACTCATATCTGTCGTTATTTCACCACTTTTGATTAAATTCTGTTTAACGCCGGACATATCTAAAGGAGGAGGTATTGCCCCACATTGAATGGTATTATTTTGATGCGTTAATTGGGTCTGATTAGAGCCGTTTTCGGCGCTATTACTATGGCTACAGCCCCAAATAACCCAGCTAAAAAAGATAGCGAATACAATGCGCATAATGAACGCCCAAACAACGAAGATGAATCAAAGAGTAATATTAAGTAAAGTTGCTAAAACGGCTTTACACAACTTTTTAGAGCGATTTTTATACAACTAAAGAAGTAAAAAATAATCGAAGATAAACTGAAAGGTAGAGAATATTGCGTAGAAAACCAAAAGGCCGCATTAAGCGGCCTTGTTGACTATAGCGATGCCTGACATGAGCTGATTAGCCGGCAGTTTTTAAATAGCTCGACACCCCGTCTAAGAACATTTGCACCGAAATCATTACCAGCACCATACCCATTAGACGCTCGACTGCGGTTAAGCCTTTTTCGCCTAATATGCGAGTAAAGACTTTATAGAATAGTAAGATAACTGCGCTCACACCCCAAGCCGCCACTAAGGCAATAGTCCAATCCATCATTCTGCTACTGTCACTGTGCGCCAATAATATTAATGCAGCTAACACTGATGGCCCAGCCATTAACGGTATAGCCATAGGAACAATAAATGGCTCTTCACCGGCGGCTAAACCTACCACGCCGCCCGGTTGTGGGAAAATCATCCTAATGGCAATTAAGAACAAAATAATCCCGCCTGCAATACTCACTGACTCTTGACGCAGGCTAAGAAAATTAAGGATCACCTCGCCGGCAAACAAGAACAGCAACATGATTGCCAGCGCAAACAATAATTCACGAATAAGCACTCGGCGGCGTTTTTTGGGTTCAATATGCCGCAAAATTGAAGCAAAAATAGGCAAGTTGCCCAAAGGGTCCATAATCAGGAAAAGCATGACTGCAGCAGAAAAGATGTCCATTACATTAGTTCTATTAATTATTAACAATGAACTACTATTGTATACTTAATACAGTCATTTGGCAGAAATAACCGTGACTTTCGCTCTATCTTGCAACGCTGAAGGCTATCTTTACCGTGTAAATTGTCATCATGAGTGATAATCAAGCAAAGCAAGTATTAAGTTAATTGAAAGACTGCGATATACTGCGGTGTTTTTTCCGTTTCATTGATTCTTTGGATCCCATGCTCTATCTAGCTGCTAGTTGTATTGCACTTTTATTCGGACCGCTTTTTTATCGCTACTTCTCATCAGGGAGTGGGCTACAAAAAGGCTTAGATGGATTTATCTTCGTCTCATTAGGCGGGTTGGTGCTTATCCATATTTTGCCTGAACTCCTTGAACATGGTGGTTTTATCACTTTGCTGTTCGTGGTGCTTGGCTTATGGGGTCCCACAGCCAGTGAACGGCTTTTCCACCGCTACTCAGATATTACCCATAACGTGACCCTAACTTTAGGGATTGGCGGACTATTGCTGCACACCATTACCGATGGTGGCGCCATGGTTTTAGCCCAACAAGAGGGTAACTCTAGCTTATTAGCGCTGGGAGTGATTATGCATCGCTTACCCGTTGGTGTGGCAATTTGGTGGCTATTAAAACCCCAGGTTGGTACCCGCTGGGCCAGTGCGGTATTAGCTGCGATGATGGTACTCACAGGCTTGGGTTACTTTGCTGGCGAGCAACTACTCGATAGCCTCAGCTTAGATAATACCGTTTATTTACAAGCCTTTGTTACCGGATCAATTTTGCATGTGGTGCTACATCAGCCCCACGGACAACACGAAGAAGATCATCAAGGTCGCTATCAATACCAAGCAGGCATTGGCAGTTTATTGGGGGTCGCATTACTAACTGTATTATTGTTAATGGACAGTGGTGGCCATGCCCACGCACACGCCCATCACAGCCATGGCTCGGATCAGTTTATGTCTTGGTTACTGACCATCTCGCCAATATTAATTGCCAGTTACTTAATTGCCACTGCGCGCTTCAAAGCTGGGTTAACCCCGCAAAACAGTAGCCTCTCCAGTCGCTGGTTACAGCGTCTAGCGGGCCCTGAAGCCTTGCTGATCACCTTGCTATTATTGGGGCCTTGGTTTGCCATATATCAAGCTATTTCATTGTTGGCGATTGGCACGTTACTCAGCTTGGGTAAAGTTGAACTTACCGATCCCCACGAGAATTTACCGCAATCGGCTTGGCGCTTTGGGTTTGCACATTTAGTGGATCGCAGCGCGCCCTGGATTGCCCTTAGCTTAATTTTAGCGAATCTCATTGGTCACCCCTCGGTGCATTTAGAGCATCCAGCGCTGCAAGTATTAATCTTGTTAGTCGTCTTTCTACCGATGCGTTTTTGTAATTTAGGCGCGGCAGTACTGGCATTATCATTAGCCTATAGCGGCTGGAGCAATGTCGCAGTGGCATTTGCACTTATTGCAGCACCTGTGCTTAGCCTTAGCCAGTTAAAACTAATGAGCTGGAGCATGCGCTTGTCATTGTCAGCTGTATTAGCCGTCGCGTTGTTATTCGCACACCAGTATCTGGTTGATTGGCACCAGTTACTCACCTTGCCAAATAACGTTAATATTGCGGGATTAGTTGTGGTGGGATTAATCTTTAGTGCTAGCTTACTGCGCTTAGGACCACGTAAGTTCTTAAGTCGCTTAATGATTAAGTTTAGCGGTCATAACCATGATCATAACCACAATCACTCCCATGGTGCTAATACCTCAGATAAATCTGCGGCTGCGCCAACAGAGCATAAACATCACCACTAATTAAGCCGCCGCATTAAGCGAGGGTTACTGTCAGGTTCATGTTATTCAGGCTATGATGTTTTATCATCGACCGAATAACTGAGCCGACTTAACCAAGCCTATGTGTATTTTATTTATCGCGGTAGACATGCATCCCCAATGGCCACTGATTGTGTGCGCTAATCGTGATGAGTTTCATCATCGCGCCACCGATCCAGCCCATTTTTGGCAAACAGTTGCTAACAGCAGTTTACCTCAATCTCAGTCGATATTAGCAGGCAAAGACCTACAAGCTGGCGGCACTTGGCTTGGAGTGAATCAACAAGGTCACTTTGCAGGCCTTACCAATATTCGCAATCAACAAGCCGATGGCCTAAGAAGTCGCGGCGAACTGGTGGTTAACGCTCTCGATCTTCGCCAAGATGTCAGCCTTGATTGGCTACGCCAACACAGCGCTAATTACAGTCCGTTTAATCTTGTTTATCAGCAACAGCAGCAACTTTACTGTTTTAATAGCGTCACTGCTGAGAACACGCCATTAACTAAAGGTTTTCATGCTGTGAGTAATGGCGCTATAGATGATGTCTGGCCGAAAATGGCCAAGGGATTACAGGCGTTAGAGCAGCATCTATTAGCTGAAAAGCAGCCCAATATTGAACAAATGTTGGCATTTATGCGTGATGAATCTCAAGCTGAAGATCGCAGCCTACCTAGTACTGGCATTGAAATTGAGTGGGAAAGGCTGTTGTCGTCGATTTTTATTCGCCATCCAGAATATGGCACCCGTTCAACCAGTGTGGTAATGCGAGATAAAAACGGCAACATCGACTTTTATGAAGTGCGTTATGACGGCAAAGCTCGAAACTTAGGGCAGCAGAATTTTGTTATAACACCCTAAGTCCGAATTAATCTATTCGCAGCCAAGCAATTAATCAGATGAATGATCATGGGTTATCACCCACTTATCATCAATACGCTCTATCAGTAGGGTGAACACACCATTAGGTTTGTCTTTTGTACGTTCTAATTGCCAACGACCCACAACCAATGCGGCGTAGTTGCTGAGCATTTTAATCTCTTTCACATTGAACGACAGTTTGCCCATGCGCGCTGAATCAGGATAACTTTTTTTATAGCTAGCAAGAATTACATCCCAACCGTAGCTAAACTTACCATTAGACACAAAACGTAAATTGTCACTTTGCCAATAGCCTTGCATGTAGGCATCAATATCGCCGCTATTCCAGGCTTGTTCTTGCTGTGAAATCACTGCTCTAATTCTATCTGTAGGTATAGCACTATTGGTATTAACTTCGTCTAGTGACACGGATTGTTGTTCAAGTGAGACAACTGCGCTGACGGCATCAGGCTCAGTCTCAGCCTCAGCCTCAGCCGGCGCTGAAGTTAAGGTGTCGGTAAAGGCACTAACTAGCTGCTCTGCTGCAATATCTGCTGTATTCGTGGTTTTAGGTGAGCTATCTGAAGGGCTTGGCTCTACCTTTAAATCGGCAACGGGTTCAATCACGCCAACTTCGACCTTGGCAGTTGAAGCAGGTTTTAATGGCACGATTTTTAATTCAGCTTGTTTGAGTGCAACATCTGAGGCGGTTTGAGTCGCTGTTGGTTTATCTTCTGCCGCTAACATAGTAGTAAAACCACCAAAAATAACGGCGAATAAAATAATTATCGGGTGCTTCACACACTCTCCTTAATTTGTACCAAGGTTGAAATTACCCAACACGAGTGCCACAGTAATAACAATGATTTAGTACTTTTGCATTAGATTAATAACCCAGTAAGCATGCTGTGTCGTGTTAATCCCAACTGCGGTTTGGCTTATAAAACATGTTGAGATAAGCGATATCTGTAACATGAGATTCTGTGAAATTAATATATAAATTCATTCTGTTATGGTTAGATTCTAGCGTATCAGAGTGAAATAAACTGGAAAATAGTGCATGTTTAGTAAATTTTGTTTATGGCTATTGGCCATTAATGGCTGGAAATTAGACGGCCAGGTCGCCGCTGATGGACAATTCATTATGGTGGTTGGCCCACATACCAGTAATTGGGACTTTATTGTCGGTATTATCGCCCGCTTTGCTATAGGGGTAAAAATTCACTTTTTAGGCAAACATCAGCTGTTTATTCCCCCTTGGGGTTGGTTTTTTAAAGCCTTAGGCGGCAGCCCTGTGGATCGACGCAAAAACAACAATATGGTCGATGCTGTGGTGCAGCTATTTAATGACGATAACCAATATAAGTTGGCGCTGGCCCCCGAAGGAACCAGAAGCGCGGTTACTCGCTGGAAAACCGGCTTTTATCATATTGCCACTAAAGCCAAGGTGCCGATAATCACCGTGGGATTAGATTTTAAAACCAAGTCTATTGTGATTAATCAACCGCTGCATCCCAGTGGCGATGTTGCCACTGACATGAATCGTATTTTAGATTTTTTCCGTAATATTAACGGTCGCCACCCTAAGGTTATCCCGCACTATATTCCCTCGGATGAGCAGCCAAAAAGCTAGTGTGGCTTGATGCTACGAATATCATCCCCAGTAGGGCTTTGAAAAGCACGTAAACCAAATTCAGGTAAGATGGCAAAGACGTGATCAAAGATATCTGCTTGAATGCCTTCATAAAAGGCCCAGCGGACGTCATTGGTAAACACATATAACTCGATAGGCAGACCTTCTGGCGTTGGCGCAAGTTGGCGCACCATCAGAGTCATGTCTTTGTGTAGCTTATTATTTTGACGTAAATAGGCATCTAAATAAGCTCTAAACGTCCCCACATTGGTTAAGCGTCTGCCATTAACCGGCATATCAATATCACTAACCTGCTCATTGGCATGGGAAATTTCTGAGCATACTTTAGGGAAGTAATCTTTAAGGTAATTCACTTTCGACAACCGAGTAATATCGTCTTCTGTCAGAAAGTGGATACTATTAACATCAAGATTAATTGAACGCTTAATTCGGCGGCCGCCCTTTTCTGACATACCGCGCCAGTTTTTAAAGGCGTCTGATACCAGCGCATAAGCTGGGATCATGGTGATGGTATTGTCCCAGTTACGTACTTTTACGGTATTGAGTGATACCTCATCTACAGCACCATCAGCGCCATATTTGTCCATTTGAATCCAATCGCCTTTACTCACCATACGGTTAGCAGCTAATTGAATCCCAGCAACAAAGCCTAAAATGGTGTCCCTAAACACCAACATCACTAAACCGGTGGCAACACCTAAACCACTTAAAAAGTAAATTGGCGACTCATCTGCAATCACTGATATGCCAATAATAAAACCAACAAAGAATAAAAATAGTTTAAATAGTTGTACGAAGCTTTTAACCGGTAAGCGGCGACTAATCAGCCTGACATCAGCAATTTCATTTACCGCATCTAAACAGGCGTAAATCGCCCGAATAACAAAAATGACCACCAGCACGCTTAGGCCACGGTCAATGACTGAGCCCAGCAACTGTTGATGGGTTAAAATAATCGGGATCAGTAAGTCCAAGGTCATGATTGGCACTAACAAGGACAATTTTTCCAATACGCCATAGCGCATGAAAATATCATCCCAAGTCACGGTCGATTTACGGATCATCGCATTAACCGCTTTTACAAATACCTTTTTGGTAATGTAATAAGCGATAGTTGCCACAATAAAGCTCACCATCAGTAATATTGATGTTGCTACACTGTCAGAGGGCTGACTATTCACCCCAATATCAAGCAACCAACTGGCAATATCATCACGTAACTCGTTATCCACGCATTAATTCCTTACACATTTATACTGATTGAAAGACTAGGTTTACAACATCCAAAGCCATTATAGAGAACAAAGACTTATTGAGAACGATCCAAAATAGCATATTTATCGATTAATTAACCCGCTTTCAATTTGATAACAAGTTCGCCATCAAATCACCACCGCATTCAAACAAGGCGACAGCATACCAAAGTAAACTAATGATATTGGTTGCAAAGTTGAGCACATTAATTGACCTAGAGCTCCCTTCACTTACCATTGGAACATTAAAACGAATTGAGGTTCCTATGAAACACACTTGGCTAGCAGTCATCCTAACACTGAGCATTCTCTCGGTTAGCAGTAACGCCCGCGCAGAAACGGATGAACAAAAGTTTAAGCCTTCGACTGCCTTGTTAGTGGATTTTATCGATAGCCGCGGCGATATGTTTGGTATCACCCTTGCCATGAAACATTTTGACCCTGATTACGCCGACTGGGGCTATTATATTGGTTATGCTTGGGGTGATAAATACGACCTTGATGTACCAGAGCCGGCTGAAGCTTATGCCGAAGAATACATGTGGCGCTTTGGGTTAAGCTATAGCCTAACTGAAAATTTTAATCTCTATGGCGGCGCCACGGTTTTTATAAACGAACAAAACTACACCAACAATATTTCCACCCGCGAAGTTAACGGCAAGCCGCGCTGGGAATCTAACCGTGATAAAGACTGGGGCGCTGAAGTTGGGGTACGCTACACAGTGTTTGATAGCTTTGTCATCGGCGCGGGTTACGACACCAGTGCCGAAGCGGCAATAATCTCCATTGGTTTTACCATGTAAGCATTATCAAAATCGTCATAATAGAAAAAGGACCCGCAGGTCCTTTTTTTGTTTTGAGTCTTTTTGTTCAAGCCTTTTGTTTCAAGCTGCTAACTCGCTAGCCCCTAAAAGCTCAGTAACATGCCCGCAGGTAAGTAACCATTGAAGCTGGCGCTATAGAGTAAATCTGTCGCCGCTTCGATATCCGGCGCAAAAAAGCGGTCTTTATCGTAATACGCTACCACTTCACGCAGCTCGGCTTTGGCTTTCACTACCGCATCACTGGGTTGTAATGGAGTGCGAAAATCTAACCCTTGCGCTGCAGCTAATAGCTCAATCGCTAACACCCCACGGGTATTTTCAGACATATCACGCAACCGACGAGCTGCAAAAGTTGCCATAGACACATGATCTTCCTGATTCGCCGAGGTCGGTAAACTATCCACAGAAGCTGGATGCGCAAAGGTTTTGTTTTCAGATGCTAATGCCGCCGCCGTCACCTGTGCAATCATAAAGCCTGAGTTCACCCCACCATTTTTAACTAAAAACGGCGGTAATTTCGATAAGCTAGAGTCAATGAGCAGTGCTATGCGGCGCTCGGCAATTGAGCCTAACTCAGCAATAGCAATGGCAAGGTTATCTGCCGCCATCGCCACAGGCTCAGCGTGGAAGTTACCGCCAGAGATAATATCGCCGGTGTCTTGGAATACCAGCGGGTTATCGGTCACGCCATTGGCTTCAACCCCTAACACTTCACCAGCGTGGCGAATTTGCGTTAAACACGCCCCCAACACCTGCGGCTGGCAACGCAAAGAGTATGGATCTTGCACTTTTTCACAATCTACATGGCTTTGACTGATCTCAGACTCATCAGCTAGCAAGTGACGGAAGATAGCCGCTGAATCAATTTGACCTTGTTGGCCACGAGCCGCGTGAATACGGGCATCAAACGGGCTACGACTGCCCATAGCCGCTTCAACACTCATGGCGCCAATAACTGAACTGGCAGCAAATAAATCTTCAGCATGGAACAAACCTTCAAGGGCTAATGCCGTTGAGGCTTGGGTGCCATTAAGCAGTGCTAAACCCTCTTTTGCAGCCAGCTCTATCGGTTTAAGTCCTGCAATTTCAAGCCCTTCTGCTGCTGTAATGATTTGACCTTGGTAGCTCATCTCACCTTCTGCCAGCATAGGTAAACACATGTGCGATAACGGGGCTAAATCACCT
Organism: Shewanella sp. 10N.286.51.B2; assembly: GCF_041469265.1. Classification (NCBI taxonomy): domain Bacteria; kingdom Pseudomonadati; phylum Pseudomonadota; class Gammaproteobacteria; order Alteromonadales; family Shewanellaceae; genus Shewanella; species Shewanella sp. 10N.286.51.B2. The sequence continues at coordinate 33,084 of NZ_JBFRKH010000025.1, read as the reverse complement.
GATGCGCCCACTGAGCCTTTTTCTGGAATACACGGATAAACACCGGCATTAACCAACTGAATAAGAAAGTTAATCACTTCTAAGCGAATACCTGAAAAGCCGCGGCTTAATGAGTTAATTTTTAGCACCATCATTAAACGCACTGTGGCATCTTGCATGTATTGGCCTGTGCCCGCAGCGTGTGATAACACGATTGAGCGCTGCAATAACTGCAAATCTTCTGGGGCAATTTTGGTGTTAGCTAATAAGCCAAAGCCAGTATTAATGCCATATACAGTTCGGCCTTCATCTAATACTTGTTGCACTATCGCGGCACTGGTATTAATTTCAGGAATCGCTTCTTCTGCCAAGGTTAGATGAACTGCACCACGGCCAATACGGCGTAATTGCGCTAACGTCAGTGTGCCTGGTTTTAGGAGCAGTTTATAAGGTGTTGCAGTCATTATTTAGCTCCTTGCATTGGCAAATCTAGGCCTTGTTCTTCAGCGCATTGTTGCGCAAGTTCATATCCAGCATCAGCATGGCGCATCACGCCTGTGGCTGGGTCATTCCATAATACTCGGCCTAAACGCACTGCTGCATCATCACTGCCATCGGCAACAATCACCACGCCAGAGTGCTGACTAAAGCCCATACCCACACCGCCGCCATGGTGCAATGACACCCAAGTTGCACCACTTGCAGTATTGAGTAAGGCATTCATTAACGGCCAATCAGATACCGCATCAGAGCCATCGAGCATGGATTCGGTCTCACGATTTGGGCTGGCAACCGAGCCAGAGTCTAAATGATCACGACCAATGACAATCGGCGCTGATAGCTCGCCATTTTTAACCATTTCATTAAAGGCTAATGCTAAGCGGGCGCGGTCTTTTAGTCCCACCCAACAAATTCGTGACGGTAAACCTTGAAAGGCAATCCGCTCGCGCGCCATATCTAACCAGTTGTGCAAGTGAGGGTTATCAGGAATAAGCTCTTTGACCTTGGCATCAGTCTTATAGATATCTTCAGGGTCGCCCGATAATGCCACCCAGCGAAACGGACCAATACCTTCACAAAATAGTGGACGCACATAAGCTGGCACAAAACCTGGGAAATCAAAGGCGTTTTCAACCCCTTCTTCGAAGGCCATTTGACGAATGTTATTACCATAATCTGTTGTGGCCGCACCTGCCGCTTGCAGCGCCAGCATGGCTCTAACTTGCACCGCCATTGACTGCTTAGCCGCTTTAACCACTGCCGCTTCGTCAGTTTTACGCATTTCGACAGCTTGCTCTAATGTCCAACCTTGGGGTAAATAACCATTGAGTGGATCATGGGCAGAAGTCTGATCGGTCACCACATCAGGGGTAATACCACGCTCAACTAACTCAGCAAAAATATCAGCAGCATTACCCAGCAAACCAACGGATACCGGCTTACCAGAGGCATTAGCCTCATCAATCATGGCTAATGCTTGATCAAGATTAGTGGCTTTCTTATCGACATATTGAGTCCGCAGACGAAAATCAATACGGGTTTCATCTACTTCACAGGTTAATACTGAATAACCCGCCATAGTGCCCGCTAAAGGCTGCGCGCCGCCCATGCCGCCAAGGCCACCAGTTAAAATCCACTTACCCGCAGATGAGCCACCAAAGTGCTGCTTGGCCATGGCGACAAAGGTTTCATAAGTCCCCTGAACAATGCCTTGGGAGCCAATATAAATCCACGAACCGGCGGTCATTTGGCCGTACATAGCCAAACCTTTTTTATCCAGCTCGTTAAAGTGTTCCCAGTTAGCCCAATGTGGCACTAGGTTGGAGTTAGCAATAATCACCCGCGGCGCATTACTGTGCGTTTTGAAAACCCCCACAGGTTTACCTGACTGCACCATCAAGGTTTCGTCATCTTCTAGACGTTGCAGTACTTCAATTATTTTGTCGTAACACTGCCAATCACGCGCCGCGCGGCCAATACCGCCATAAACCACTAAATCTTCAGGGCGCTCGGCTACATCAGGATGCAGATTGTTCATTAACATCCGCATTGGCGCTTCTGTCATCCAGCTTTTACAACTCAATTGACTGCCATGAGGGGCAATAATGCGGCGGCTAGGGTCGTGTCTTTTACTAATGGTGTTATCCATATTTTCCTCTTCAACTAACATTGTCAGCTTGATGTCTAATATTTTTAGGTTTTTTTAATGATGTTCTGTTTAGAAGCAGTTAACTGTTAAAGGTTAAATGGCCCCCTAAACTAAATTTACTGCCGGGGTGAACCAAGCGCGCAAAGCTCACCACGCCTTTGCGTGACCAAGTGCGACGCAAAATTTGTAAGCAAGGCTCTGTTGGCTCAATATTTAATAATTGCTGCATTTGCTCGCTGGCAATAATGGCTTCGATGCGATGACGGGCTTCGGTTAAAGGCGCCACCTTGGATAAATATTCATGGGGGGTTAATTGGGTAAAGTCTTGCAGTAAGTAGTCAGGCACTAATTCTGGATTCACAAAGCGCTCTTCGACCTGTAATGGCGCATCTTGCTCGCAGTGCAGCAATACCGAGTAATACACAAGGTCGCCAATTTCTAATCCTAAGGCCACCGCAACGGGTCTTGTGGCAGCAATTTGGGTTAACTTAAGCTGCTTAACACTGTAGCCATGACCACGGTCTTTAATTTCATCGGCAATGTTTCGAATGGCCAATAATGATGACTGCGATTTAATCCCCGCCACAAAAGTACCAATACCTTGAGTGCGCTCTAACACCCCAGCCTCCACCAGCTCAGTCAATGCTCTTCTTGCTGTCATGCGACTACAAGAAAACAACTCAGCAAGTTGATTTTCTGATGGCACTTGATCATTTTCTTGCCACTCACCCGCTTCGATACGAGCCAGAATGGATTGCTTTATTTGTGCAAATTTAGCCAACACGGATTTCGCCCAGCCCTTGATGTGATTAAAAATCTACCAACAACCTTACCTTGTATATACAAGTTAAAACAAGTACTGTTTTGTGATAAAGTCTAAAAAATGAGTATTTTCAGGAGCGGTTATGTCGTGGGATCATGTGTGGATTGATGTCAATATTGCAACAATGGATCCAAGCAGTTCAGTCGCTTATGGCGCAATAACCGATGCCGCCATTGCAGTAAAAGACGGTAAAATTGCTTGGATGGGCCCGCGTAAAGAAATGCCTGAATTTGATGTATTTGAAATGCCCATCTATCGCGGCAAAGGCGGCTGGATCACCCCAGGGCTGATTGATGCCCACACCCATTTAATTTTTGCAGGCAATCGCGCTAACGAATTTGAAATGCGCCTCAAAGGCGCCAGCTATGAAGATATCGCCCGCGCTGGCGGTGGGATTATTTCAACTGTAAAAGCGTGTCGTGAAGCTGACGAAGCCGAGCTATTTGAACTTGGCAGACAAAGATTAAACGCCTTAGCCAAAGAAGGCGTCACCACGGTCGAGATTAAATCAGGCTATGGTTTGGATACCCAAACCGAAGTCAAAATCCTTAAAGTGGCCCGCGAACTTGGCCGTAATCATCATGTTGATGTTAAAACCACTTTCTTAGGCGCTCATGCGATACCTGAGGAATATAAAGACACTGCAAACAGCACCGCACGAAGTGATGCCTATATTGATATGGTGATTAACGACATGCTGCCTGCGGTTATCGAGCAAAACCTTGCCGATGCAGTGGATGTTTTTTGTGAAAACATTGCCTTTAACCTTGAGCAAACCGAGCGAGTATTAACCGCCGCCAAACAGGCCGGTTTAGATATCAAACTCCACGCTGAGCAATTATCTAACTTAGGCGGCTCCGCTATGGCGGCAAGAATGGGGGCTAAATCAGTCGATCATATTGAATACCTTGATGAAGCAGGGGTTATCGCGCTCAGTGAACATGGTACCTGCGCAACCTTGTTACCCGGCGCGTATTACTTTTTACGTGAAACCCAAATGCCGCCAATAGATCTGTTACGCAAACATAATGTACCTATGGTGGTCGCCAGTGATTTTAATCCGGGCTCATCGCCGATTTGCTCAACCTTATTAATGCTCAACATGGCCTGCACCTTATTTAAGCTGACTCCAGAGGAAGCCTTAAAAGGCGTGACCATTAATGCCGCCAAAGCTTTAGGTATTGAAGCCAATGTCGGCAGTTTAGCCGCCGGCATGACAGCTGATTTCTGCTTATGGGATATCAGCACTCCAGCGCAACTGGCCTACTCTTATGGGGTGAATCCTTGTAAGGATGTGGTTAAAAACGGCGTGTTAGTGCATCAATAAAGCCTTGCTTTAACTTGCGACTATTGAGTCAGCTCAATCTCGACCCGCCGCGAGTAGCCCCTTTGACTCAAGCGTAACAACAAAAAAGTGCTTAACCTTTTCGGGCTAAGCACTTTTTAATCACTGCAAACAAGGTTCAAATTTAAACGATTTTGATTAAACCAATAACCTTAATCAGTTGGGTGACGTTTGCCCTTTTTATTCTTCATTGGGTCGCCGTCATAGCCTAATGCTTGCCAATCAAGGCGCTGACCTTTGTTATGGCAATCGCTACATTGTAGGGCTTGCTCTTTAGGTGAAACCATGTGATTGATACGCCACCACATTTCAGTTTCCACAAAGCCATGTTCACCGCTATAACTGAGGCCTTTGTCTTTCATGGTGGTATTAGCTTCCATGCCAAGTTTTGATGCTAAGTCCCAATCGAACTTGTCCCAATAGCCATTTTTACCAAACACTTTAGGGGTAATTAAAATATTCAATTTGCTGTCGAATATCTGTTTACCAGTATGGACTTTAAACGGGTAGATTTTGGCTTTGCTGTCATTGATATCACCCAAAGGATAAGTGAGTTTTATCACCTGAGCTGGATCAATTTTATCACCCGCCATATAGGCATCAGCTTTACCGTTAAACCAAGCATATTGCGGCGGCACCATTTTTTGCCATTCAAAACTCCCTTTCTTATTCATAAAGGTTTTTTTGCCGTTTTTGTCTTTGGTTTCAGTTAACTCTTGCCCTGCTGTTGACCAGTCCCAGCGCATTTTTGTTGGCTCATTACGAGCAAAAAATGGGATGTGACAGGTTTGACAGGCGACCGCAGCAGTATGAGTATTAAGCTTTTTATTGTCATGGGGCGCACTGTCATGGCAGTTTTCACAACCAATGGGGTTTTCTCCCCCCGGTGACACGCCCATGGCATTGCCAGAGATTTGATGACTTGCAGTGGTATGACAGGTTTGGCATTGGAAGTCATTGCCGTCAGTGTCCATATGCACATCGGTATCTTTTTCAGGATATGACATGGAAGAGTCTAAATCCCCATGCTTCACCGCGTCACCACCGCCACCATAAAAATGGCAAGTACCGCAGTTATCTCGAACCGGTTGGCCGACATTTTGTGCTACCCGCTCAAGATTCACTTTCGCCATCGCTTCACCCGCGCCTGCAGGCTCTTTGATATAAGTTCCTGTGGTGTCATGGCACACTAAACAATCCACTTTAGTCATATCAGTAAAGTCAAAGCTGTTGTCTTTCCAGCCATAACCCGCATGACAACTGGTGCAGCGCGGCTCGTTACCACTAATGGAGACACAAAAATTATTGATACTATTTTTTTTACCGCGCTTCACAGTGCGGCCTGGTAATTCTTGCTCTAACTCCCAAGTCCAATGGGAAGATTTCATAAACTCTTTCGCATGGTCTTCATGGCATTCAATACATTGCTCAGTGACGTCAGAGCCTTGGGTAAACGGCCCCTCAATCACTTCTTTATGGTCAAATTCTGCATAGGCCATCTGACTGCAAAAAGCTAATGCGACAACTAGTCTGATAGTTTTCATATAAGGCTCCTAGCCCCTGCCACGCAGGGGCACCATATTTAGAAATTAACCGTTAATGATGCATTTACATCATAAGCAGTATCAACAACAGGCAACATGGAATAGGCAGAGCCTGCAATCACATCATCAATTTTTTGCGGTGCGCCCACTGGAGTGCCACTACCTGTGTATTCATAGTCGTAATACAGCCCTGCAACCTTGATAAACATTTTAGGATTGATATCAAAGATGTAATAGGCTTCAGCAACATGGCCGCGAGTGGCTAATTTGCTGCCAATTGGGTCATCTTGAGCTTGGGTGAACGGCGTCCAATATTCAGAGCCATAGTTATATTCAAGGCCAAATTTACCCATTGGTGCAGGCATTTGGAAACCAACATAAATACCATAGCCGTCTTTTGTTGAGGCATCATCAGCAACCGTTGGCATCATAATGATTTCAGTACCAGTGCTGTTAAGCTGCGCTTCAAAAACGGCATCAGATAACATGCCACCAAACATACCGCTGTTGCCATTTGGCTCAGCGCGAGTCCAGCCTAATGAAGCAAAGGCTTTAAAGTCTTCATCACTTTCATAGGCATAACCCAAACCACCTAAGTACATATCACCAATCACGCCACTGGGTTGTACGCGGGTGACAAAGTTAAAGTTGTCGAACTTTTGCATATCTTGATACATGGTTGGCGCAAATATACCGGCCAACTGAGTTGGAAATGCCATGGTGCCTTTGAAGCCATCATTAACATCTTTGGCGCCAAATAAGGTGAACTGTAAGAAGTGGTTACCATCGTTAATGGCATCAATATTAAAGCCGCCTAAATGGGTATCTTTGGTGACGATATCGCCAAACATTTCGCCATTGCCCCACTGAGACTCAAAACCTTGGCCATAGCAAAAGCGCACCACTTGGCCATCAATACCAGTAATTTCACCGAGTTTGTAACCTAAAGTGGCGCCGTCAAAGTTAAAGTTAACTAAATGACCAGATGGGGTACCGCCACGCATTTCGTTTTCACGGTAATGACTTGGTGGGCCGTAAGTTGATGGACGACGACCAATTGACAGGTAAGTTTGACTGCCACCGATATTACGCCAGTCAAAATAGGCTCTTTCCACTCTGAGCCAATCACCACTGGTATTGCCACTACTGGTGCCATCCATGGTGAATGAGCGCCATGAATCAAACACTTGTGTGCCAGTTGAATCGCCCCAGTTTTTATACATAGATAAACGACCCGCAAAGCTGACGTTATCCCACACTTTAGCTTTCATATTTAAGCGTAAACGAGTGGTATAAAGTAAGTCATTGTCGATGTCTTGAACTGTTTTAGGCGCGAGTACATAGGGCATAACACCTTGTAATTGGCCACTTTGAAATGCTTGAGCTAAAGCAGGATTGGTCGCCATCATTTGCCCAAGTGGTGAGTCAGCGCTAGTAGGGTCGCCAAATGCTCCTGACATGGCTTTGGCGCCAAAATCTGAAAAATTAACATTAATGGCAGGATTCCAAGTCACATCTTGATAGTGCAATGAATGCACTTTGGTTCTAAAGTCACCTGTGATAGTTAATCTATCTAAGGCGCTATGGCGCTCAGTTTTATCCACCCGTGAATTAAGATCGTCAAGCTCTTCGGTTATTTCGGTTAATTGCTGTTTTAGCTCTGCCATTTTTTGAGCATCATCATTGGCTGATGACGGTGCTGCGGCCATGGCCGCACCACTAAACGCTAATGCATTAGCAACGAGTATTGATATTAAGGTACGCATAATTTGGCTTCCTTTTATTTTGCCTAAACCATCCAAATACATAGGTTTAGGCTAAATTTTGGCTGCAGAAATCCCTGAGCGATAAACTCAATTTTTCTGATTTTTATCTGGATTAACTGATGGTGTTGCTGGCTTATTCTGACTTTTGCATTAAGTCTAAGCCGCCATCAGGACGCACGATTTCCGCTAGCCGCAGGTTTGTGGCTGATCAGAGTCCGCTGCGTGGTCATATAAAAACTGCTGAATATCTTTCAGATCTTTTTCTGATAGGGCTTTGAATACTTCAGGCTTAGCCTTATGTTGATCGCGCTTGAAAAATCTGTCCCACTGGCTCATGGTTTTTGCCATTGGGGTTAACTCAGGGCCTTCGGTGCCGACACTATGGCAAGCTTTACATTGTTTTTTATACAGATGTTTACCCTTTTTAGGGTTGCCGCCATCAGCTGCAAAACTGCCGCCAATCATGCACATTGCCACTAAGGCTACTGTCATCGCTATTTTTTTGTTCATCATTACTACCTCATCAATTTTTCTTTAGTTCTTTTTATCAATCAAGACAAACCAAATCTTTAATGCCTTGTTAAAGATGTTACTTAAAATAGGTAGACATTAATTTGACCTTGATCATATTCATGAGATAAATCTAATTGATAAAAACATAATTGAATAAAATCTAATTGAGCGAGTAATAACAATACTGATTTTTATACTTTTTAAGTATTAGTAAGTTGTGAAAAACTTAGCTAGGGGGTGAATGAGTACAGCAGTGAAATAAAATGACGCAAGCTATAACCCGAAAATCAACCACAAAAAAAGTCGCCAATAAGGCGACTTCTTCAGCGTATTAGTTACAGTAAGGTTAATCGTCGCTAAGTTCGTTTATCGGTAACCAGTTCACTTTAACCCCAGCTTGTAAAAACATATCTTGGCTAATTTTAATCTTGTCGCCCCAGCGAGACAAAAAGTCTGTGCTTTGCTCAGGGCAGAACACCCCGGTTATCCCGGTTTGGATAATCTTGGCAGCACAGTTAGGGCAAGGAAAATGGGTCACCCAAATATCACAACCATCTAAATCTCGCTTAGCAAATAAAATGGCATTTTCTTCCGCATGCAGGGTTTTAAGTAGCTTCATATCACGGTCATCGGTTTCTGCACTGTCAGAAATACCATGGGGATAACCATTAAAGCCAACAGACACTATACGGTTATGCTTGGTGATCACCGCGCCCACTTGGGTAGAGGGATCTTTACTCCAAGAGCCTACCAGTTCTGCCATTTGGAAAAATCGTTTTGCCCATTTTGAGATCATAGTAATAGCCTTTTAAGGTGATGATGTTTTTAGCTAAGTAACTGAATTCATCATACCTAATGTTGTTAACATTCTCACCTTTTCTACAGTAAGATTGTTGAATATTGGCTGTTTTCATCTGCGTAGCTAGCAAAAATATAAATACTGCCGACTGATTTGTGCGTTACTGCGCCACAAGTTGTTATTTGGACTAGCCAATAGCCCCAATAAAGCTTAGGATCTTCAGCAGGCAAACTTAAGGATTGGAGTACATATTCATTATGGGTATTAGAGCGATTATCGTAGATACAGCGGGCACCACCACTGATCTAGATTTTATTCAAGATGTACTATTTCCTTATTCAAAAAAGGCTATGGGTGATTTTCTAGCGCAAAATCAACATAACCCGCTAGTTGAATACTGTATCAGTGATGTACGCGACTTAGCATTAGAAGCAGACGCTTCAATTGAACGCGTTACTGAAATCCTCTCTCAATGGATTGATGAAGACCGCAAAGCTACGCCATTAAAAACCTTACAAGGGTTAATTTGGAAGCAAGGTTATGCCGCTAACGAGTTTACAGGCCATATCTATCCAGATTTTATTGATGCCATGCCAGGCTTAGAAGCGAGCAATATTCGTCTTTATAGCTTTTCGTCAGGCTCTGCTGAAGCGCAAAAACTATTATTTAGCCACAGCGATGCGGGTGATTTAACCCCTAAATTTAGTGGCCATTTTGATACCCGTACCGGTAACAAATTAGACAAGCAGGCTTACTGCAATATCTTAAATACCATCAGCTTGAGCCCTAAGCAGGTATTGTTTATCTCTGACGTGGTAGAAGAGCTAAAAGCCGCTGAAGCAGCAGGTCTACATACCCGCCATATGGTGCGTTTTGAAAACCAAAAAACGGCTAAGTTTGCACAAATCAAAAGCTTTGCTGAGTTAACCATTGATTAAGCATGGTTAACGACCATAAAAAAACGACCTTGATGGTCGTTTTTTTATGGCTTACGTCTTACAAAATAAGCTATCTAAAACCAGCCTTCAAATTTGCAAAACCACTTATTGGGCCGAATAATAAGACGCTGGAAACGCAGGAGAAATACACTGCTTAACTGTAAATGTGTAGCCGTATTTACCTTTCTCTTTATCAGCGCTAATCTCTAAAATTTCATAGTCATTAAGCTCAACCACTTTACTGTCTTTAATGTGCTCACAACGAGAAAATTGGTCAGCTTCAAAATAATACACAAAGCCTGCTACCATGCTTCTTACCAACACTCGGTAAGCTTCACGCACTAAGTCATAACGGCGCTCAGTATTTTCATCGCTAAAGTTAATATTAAATGAATCAGCGGCCTCAATATCTTCGGTTGATTCTCCGGTAATATCTTCAATCAGCTGCTTAGTCTTTTCAAATTCAACTTCTTCAAAGCCAACTTGTTCAGGTGTTGATTGTTCAGAGGTAGGCTCTGCTAAATCTGCAGTAATATCCGCTGGCGCTAAATTACCCTGGTTAATTTCAGCGATAGAATTACCCGTCATATCTTTAACCAGCTGTTCAAGCTCTTGGGGGATTTTCTCTTCAGCGATTGGCTTTGCAGGAATTGGCTCTTGCGTTGTAGGCTCTGGCGCTTTAACAACATTTCTTCCCTGCACACTGGCTTCTTCTTTTAATAAGCTCGCCATTCTGGCCTTGGGGTCAATGCTATCAAAACTGTGTTCAAAATCTCCCAGCAGCAAGATATTGGTCAGCACGATATAAGCCAGGATCACCCGTAACAAAATAGTCCGTTTACGGTAATGCTCGCTGTTGGTAAAGCTAATCGCTTTCACACCAACCAATTTAAAAAATGGTCGAAATACAAAATATAGTGGGATAGCAAACTGAAGCAGCATTAAAGCGATGCCACTGATCACCACAAACCACACAGGCATATACAGCAGCACCACTAAATTGTGGGTATAAGCTAAGTGCTGAGCCGAAATACCGGTGACTTCATTCACCACGGTACCAGCCCATACTAGTGAAAAGTTAGCTATCACCGCATAAAATAATAATAAAAAGGCTTTGCCGGCCAAACTATGCCAGGTTTTAGTAAATAGTGGCCAAAACTCGACCATCATCGCAATCATGGCAATGATAGCCACTAAGGTGAAACCATCAAAAACCAGCATCAGCAGAAACGCAATAAAGTATAGCTTTTGCGCCACGGTGAGCTTGCCGATAACGGTTTTAAAGTAGGTGATAATAGCGCCTGGCAAGGCGCGCCAACTATTTATGGGTTCGCTGATTAGCTGCTGCAAGCGAGCATAGTTTAAGGATTTCAAGTTCTGCGCGTTCCCTAGCAATGACATCATTATTAATCATCAAAGCATATTGGCAAATCGATAGCAAAGAATTAGCCGAGGTTGTTGAATTTACTGCCGACTGATATGCTGCACAAAATTCAAACAAACGTTTAAATAAAGTGGTGTTATGGAACAGTTTATCGCGCAAAACTCAATTATTACTGAAATCCCTGTAGCATGGGGAGAAATGGATGCATTAAATCATGTCAATAATGCGGTGTATTTCCGCTATTTTGAGACGGCCAGAATTGATTTTTTCAGTCAAATAAACATGATGAAAGAGTTAAAGGAAACTTCGGTAGGGCCCGTTCTTAGTGAAACTCAGGCGAAATTTAAGCGCCCAGTGACCTTTCCTGACACGCTACTGGTTGGCATCACTATCAGCGATATTAAACAAGACCGCTTTATGATGCATTACCGTGTTTTTAGTAAAGCCCAACAAGCGATTACCACTACAGGCAGCGCAAAAGTAGTGATGTTTAACTTTAAAACTGGCCAAAAAGCCACTCTGACTGCTGAATTATTAGCAGCATTAGAGCAGCATGGCGAATAGCTTAATGCGACATTTAAGCTAGCTTACTCTGCAGGGCCAGTTAGTTGCGCTAATTGGCTTTTTACTGCATCAGTTAACGGCTTACTCTTTTCTGCTTGATAATCGTAATGCACCATAGTGGTTTTTGCCTCCGCTGTTTGGCGACCATTTTGCCAACAGCTTTGGGCTATCTCAAAACTGCTATTACCCACTCGGCTCACGTAGGTTTTTACCGTTACTTCAGCGCCATAAAAAGTCGGAGCGTTAAAGGCTATCGTAAAACCAGCAATAATCATGTTCCACTTCGACAAATCTTGGCCGGGATTCACAATCTCAAAAATCGGATCACGCGCCGCTTCAAACCACACTGGGATCACTGTGTTATTGATATGGCCTAAAGCATCGGTTTCGCAAAAGCGTGGAGTAAGGTTCATGGTAAATTGAGTATCAGACACTGGTAAATCCTTCTTATTATTATTTTTAGCTGTTATTAGCAAAAATGCAGTTATTAAAGCGCTTTGATTAAACAGCCGTTATCAAATTTGGCAGCCGATAGCTTAAGCGACCTTTGTGTTTGAGTCACTATTAAATAATGTCCATAAAAAAGGGAGCTATCAGCTCCCTTTTTTTATTCTTTTAAAAACTTAAATTAATAAGCTTTGCCGTACATGGCATTGATTTCACGGTCATATTTAGTATAAATCTTCTTACGACGTAGCTTCATGGTAGGGGTTATTAACCCTGACTCCATTGAAAATGCTTCCGGCAATAAAGTAAATTTTTTGATTTTTTCAAATCCAGCTAGCTCATGCTGTAGCTCTTTTAAGCTTTGCTCAAAGTGCTCAATCACATATGAGTTTCGCAGTAGCTCAAGTGGCGATTCGTAAGTAATGCCTTTTTCTTTAGCCCACGCATCTAACGACTCAAATGCTGGAACGATTAAAGCTGATACATAGTTGCGCGCATCAGCGATAATTGCAACTTGCTCAATAAGCGGACTACAGCTGACCTTACCTTCAACTCGCTGTGGTGCAATATACTTACCGTTTGAGGTTTTCATTAACTCTTTAATGCGATCGGTAATATATAAGTTACCTTCAGCATCTAGCATGCCGGCATCACCGGTTTTTAACCAACCATCTTCAAAAGCTTCTGCGGTATCTTGTGGACGATTATAATAACCACGCATTACCGTTTCACCGCGAATGAGAATTTCGTTGTTGTCGCCAATTTTAACTTCCATTGCATGTAATGGCTTGCCGTTTGACCCCGATACTCGGTTATCTAAGGTATTACAGGTTACTGTAGCGCAGGTTTCTGTCATGCCGTAACCACATAAAATAGGTACGCCAATGCTATGGAAAAAACCGCCGACATTAACATCTAACGCAGCGCCGCCAACAGGCATAAACTTAAGGCGTCCACCCAATACGTTTTGCAATTTACTAAAGACTAATTTGTTAGCCAATTTCCACTGCGTAGATAAAGCAAAACTGGCACGTTTACGGCCTTGGCTTACTTCAAACTGACGCGCACCCACGCCGATTGCCCAATTAAATAGCTTCTGGCGGATCGCTGGTGCTGTACTGACTTTATCATGCACGGCGCTATACACTTTTTCTAAAAAGCGTGGCACCACACATAAAGTATGAGGCCTAACCGCAGCAATGGCTTCTTTAACGCGGTTGGTGTCATTTAGATATACATTATGACCGCCGCGGCAAAGTACGTAGAAGGTCCAACCACGCTCAAATACATGGCTTAATGGTAAAAAGGCTAACGATACATCACCTGATTTAAAGGCGATTTCAGCATCATGCTGCTCAACCATAGAAGCGATATTACGGTAATCCAGCATCACACCTTTTGGGTCACCTGTGGTGCCTGAGGTATAAATAAGGGTCAGTAAATCATCAAGGCTGGTTTGTGATAAACGAGACTCTAGCTCGGTTGCACTTGCTGGCGAGGTCTCAGAAATTAATAAGTCATCAAAATGAAAATGCTCATCTGATACTAATGCGACTTGACTGTCGAATACAATCACGTGCTCAACACTTGGGCATTGAGCTTGAATTTTACGAGCGGTGACATACTGGCTTTCATCACCAGCAAAAATAACTTTAGCGCGAGCATCGTTAACGATAAACACCGCTTGTTCCATTGTACTTGTTGGGTATACAGGTACGACAACAGTACGGGCTTTTAATGCGCCGATATCAGCACAGCTCCACTGTGGGCTGTTTTGCGCCACAATGACAACTTTGTCCTGGGCTTTTAGTCCAAAGTCGATCAACAGTTGTGCGACTTTGTTGGTAATAGTATCAAACTGGCTCCAAGAAACTTTATTCCATGGAGCGGCCATCTCAAATCCTTCGAGGGCGATTTTATCTTTTAATGCTTGGCTTTGCTGCTGTAGCAGTCTTACTAAGTGAAATTTTTCAAGAGACATTACTAACCACCTTTAAGCTTACAAGTGTTCCGCTTTTGCGGGCATTCTACTGCAAGCCATCAGGAATAATAAGCGTTTTTAGTCTAAATTAAGCGCAATTCACAGTTTTAGGTCGATTTTTACATTTGCGCAACAGGTTTTTCCCATAACTTGTCTTTGTTGATAACCAGCAAAATAGCCATTAACACCAGTAACTCGATGTCACCGCAATAATATATTGGCTCAATCTCGCCCTGCTCTGGTAACTGCAACAAGACACTCGCTAACCATATAAGCTGTATGAGTATGATAATTAGCGACTGGCTGTGGTTTACTATATTGATCAACTTATCTAACAATTGTCATCGGACAATGTAGCCTTACAACTTGCGATATTGTGGCTTTAAAGCGACTACCAGCAAAAAAGTAACCTCATTATTCGCGTTATAGTCATTAACAAGCGCTGTTGAGGCTTACAAAATGGACCCGCTAAACCCTGTTTCGCACTAAAATTTGGCAATACAAATACACTTGAGGTACATAGACAATACTGGACACGTGTTCGATAAATTAGTGAACACACCGCCAGTAGCTAACAGGTGATTAAGTCATAATGCTCAAATAACCTTAATTGACAGCTTCATAGTGAGCTTATAAATAAGTACACTCTAAGTAATTGACAGCAATGTTATTTAGAATCAATTTAAGAATTTACAACATGACTGCTATCGCAGTGCGAGTTAAAGCTACAAGTTAGAGATTTTCAGCATTTATTAAAGCTAAAAATTGCCGTCGGATTAACTGTGAGGTCCTTTGCCAGCCTCCTTAACGACGGTCGCACTTAAGCAAGCAGTCATGATTTATCCATAATCATCATGAAATGCAAAAAGGAAAGATGTCATGAACATCAACCAACTAATGTCACAAGGAGAGTCAGACATGGTTAACCAACCAATAAAGGTGGGCAGCAAAAAGCGTTCGTCTTTATTACTTTCGGCGCTAAGCATCAGTATTGGTCTAAGCGTTGCTATGAGCATCTGTAGCTTGGGGCTTAGTAGCGCCGCTTTGGCTGATGCTAGTCAAAACAAGATTGCAGTAAGTAACAGCGACATCTTATCTAGCTGCTACCTCGATGGTTTATCAGAGCAAATGCAATGTGGCTCACTTGAGCTTGCTGAAAACCCAGCCAAACCTGATGGCAAACAAATTGCGGTTCATTACGCAGTATTGCCAGCCATCAAGCCCAGCTTTAAAAAACAAGCCATGCTCGCCATTGCAGGCGGCCCTGGTCAATCGGCCATTGAAAATGCCGCGGGCTTTGATCGCATGTTAGCCAAAGTACGCCAAGATAGGGATATATTACTGATAGATCAGCGCGGCACGGGCCAATCAAACCTGCTGGCTTGTGATGATGACAATATGTCGATGCTATCTTTTAATGATGACGATATTGATATCACCAAAGACACCCAAGAATGCCTTGATAACCTTGATGCCGATGTCAGCCAATATGGCAGCTTAACTGCACTAACCGATTTTGAAGCCGTGCGTCAGCATTTAGGTTATGAAAAACTGCACCTTTATGGTGTATCTTACGGTACCCGCATGGCGCAGCTTTATATGCGTGA
Organism: Shewanella sp. 10N.286.51.B2; assembly: GCF_041469265.1. NCBI lineage: Bacteria > Pseudomonadati > Pseudomonadota > Gammaproteobacteria > Alteromonadales > Shewanellaceae > Shewanella > Shewanella sp. 10N.286.51.B2. Next base: position 17,245 of record NZ_JBFRKH010000025.1, on the reverse strand, counting down.
ATACCCGCAAGCCATAGCCACAGTAACCTTAGATGGCGTTGTGCCAATGCAGCAAAGTGTTATCGCCATTGGCAGCGCTATTGACCGTGGCTATGATTTATTATTTAAAGATTGCCAGCAAAACGCCCAATGTCAGCAGCAGTTCCCTGAGTTGAAGCAAGAGTTTGAAACAGTAGACTCAGCCCTAGCTAAAGCGCCTATTATTACCCAAACTCGCGACCCACAAACCGATGAGATAGCCAGCTTTACCCTCACTCGCGGTAAATATAATGGCGCTATCAGAATGGCGTTATATATGCCCAATATTCGCGCTTTAATCCCTCATGCTATTCATCAAGCGGCATTAGGGAATTACCAACCAATACTTGGAATTTACACCCTGACAGCTGATAGCACAGGTATCGCCATGGGCATGCACGCTTCTGTCGTGTGTGGTGAAGATATTCACCGCATTACCGATGATATACGCCAGCAAGCGCAAAACTCTTATATGAGTAGAACCATGCTCGAAGGCTTAGAAGCGACCTGTAACGTGTGGGCAATTCCTGCGGTAGATGACAGCTTTAGTGACGCCATTGAAAGTGATATTCCAACGCTTTTATTATCAGGTGAGTTAGATCCAGCAACACCGCCAAGCTGGGGCGATATGGCCACTGAAAAATTGACTAATGCGAAGCATTTTACCTCTATGTATGCGACCCACGGCGTGGCCTATCAAAGCTGTGGGAATGAGTTAATCGCCGATTTAGTCAAGTCAGGTTCAATTGACGGTATCGATGCTGAATGCCTTGAACAAGACACCCGCCGCAGCTTTTACCTCAATGCCAATACTGTTGAAACCATTCCAGCAGGGGAAGAATAATCATGATTACCGTATCTAATCTCTCGAAGAAAATTGGTGACGTACAAGCGTTAGACAACTTAAGTTTCAGTGCCCATGACGGCCATATTACTGGCCTACTTGGCCCCAATGGCGCAGGTAAAACCACCTGTCTGCGCACAGTATTTGGCTTACTCGCTGCCGATGAAGGTCATGCTGAAATCGACGGTATTGATGTCGCCAAAGAGCCCACTAAAGCCAAAGCCCAGTTAGGCTTATTTCCTGATCCATTTGGCCTCTATGAGCGTTTATCTCCTAGAGAATATATCAGTTATTTTGCCCAACTTAGCGGCATGTCAAAAGCTGATGCTAAGCAAGCAACCACTAATGTGATTGCACAGCTTAAGCTAGAAGATATTGCCGATAGACGTTGTAAGGGGTTTTCCCAAGGTCAGCGGATGAAAACAGCATTAGCCCAGGCCATAGTCCACCAGCCAACTAATATTATTTTGGATGAGCCAACCCGTGGTTTGGATGTGATGAGTACCCGCTTACTGCGTGACATTCTAATCGAGCTTAAAGAAGCCGGTCATTGTGTGCTGTTCTCAAGCCATGTGATGCAAGAAGTCGCCGCGCTGTGTGACCAAGTGATTGTGATGGCCGACGGTAAGGTTGTTGCCACTGGTAGCCCTGCCGAGTTATGCCAGCAAACAGGCGAAGACTCATTAGAAGAAGCCTTTATAAAACTGATTGGAACTGACGAAGGGATCGCAGCCTAATGAAAACCATATTAGCCATAATTGAAAAAGAACTTATCCCGTTCAAAAGTAAAATGCAGCCAGCAAATAACCCCGCATTGATCAATCTTGATTTCAATACTGACAAAGGAATGCCAGCCTAATGAAAACAGTGATAGCTATGGTTCAAAAAGAACTGATTGATGCAATGCGTGACAAGCGTTCGGTGATGGCGGGATTATATTACGCCATTGGTACACCTATTTTAATGTGCGGCATGTTTATGGTGCTTATTGGTCAGGTTACCAGCCCAGAAGATCTCAACATTAAAATCAGCAATGCTGACAATGCCCCTGACTTAGTGCGCTTTTTAAATAATCGCGGTATTACCCATACTGATGATAACGACACCAAAGAAATAGAGCTGCTCATCAGTGCTGACTACGCCGTGCAAATGGCGGCTGCAAAGCCTGCTGAAGTCACTCTGATTGCCGATAACTCCAATGAAAAACTGCAAAAATCTATTCGCCGGGTAGAAATGCAATTGCAAGCCTACAGCGGTGAAATGGGCAGCTTACGCTTAATTGCCCGCGGCATTAATCCTGCTGTAGTGCAGCCGATTAAAGTGATTGTGGAAGATCGAGCAACACCCGACTCAAAAGGCGGCTTTATTCTCGGCATTGCGATTTTTACCATGATTTATTCGGTGTTTATCTCAGGAATGAACCTTGCTATTGATACTAGCGCGGGGGAACGTGAACGTAACTCGCTGGCATTACTGTTAAGCCACCCGATTAGTACCCGTCAGTTAGTGCTGGGCAAAATCATTGCCGTTACTTGCTTTGCTTTACTGGGCTTGCTGCTGATCTTGCTGGTATCTAAATTCGCTTACACCTTCGTACCTTGGCAGGAACTGGGCTTTAGCGTCAACATCTCGCCTGACTTTATGGGACTGATGCTATTTATCGGCATTCCACTCGCCATCATGGCGGCAACACTGCAGCTGTTTGTGTCATTTATGGCAAAGAGTTTTAAAGAGGCCCAGTCTTATTTAACCATGGTGTTATTTGTACCGCTGGCATTATCCATGGCCGCCAGTTATAACATCGCCCCAGATGTACTTGAGTGGCTTCCGGTTTCAGGCCAGCAGCAAGCGTTAATGGCGTTTATTAAAGGCCGTGAAGTGCCTATGTTGCAGCTGTTAGTTTCATCAGCTGCCACCATAGTGATTTCAATCGCCCTTGCACTAGGGTTAGAGCGACTACTTAAAAGTGAAAAAGTGGTCTTTGGATTGTAATGCCTGTTAATTAATCATTTGAACATGACTGGCTCAAGTAACATCGAGCCAGTCATGTTCAATCATCTACAAGGAGTTTACACTGAAACAGGCAATGAACTTAAGCAGCTGATTAATTGACTGTAATTGTCATAGACTTCGTCATCATGAATAACCAGATTAAGGTTACCAACGGATATTCATATTAAATTTTTGCCTGTATGCCCTAGGGCTTAAGCTGGTGAGTTGAATAAACAGCTTTCTAAATGAACTGACATCCTCATAGCCGACCCGCTGAACAATATGCTCAATGGCAAGATCGGTAGTTTCCAGTAAGCGTTTCGCCTCATCCACACGTAAGTGCTGCATATAACTGGCTGGGGTTTCATTAACCGCTTTTTTAAAGCGTCTAATTAAGGTGCGTTTACCCACTGCAAATTTATCGGCAATGTCATCCAATGACCAATGCTGACTCAAATCTACTTGCATCCATAACTGCACCTTTTGGATCAGCTCATCATTATGTTGCTCAGGATTAATAGACATGGTCATAAAAGGCTGTTGAGAGCGATTGGGGTCAATCAATAATATCTTCGACATCTGTTGCGCCAACTCCTCGCCAGCCAGCATTGATACCAAATGCAGCGCCAAACTTAAATTTGAGGTAGTCGCCCCAGCGGTGTGAAACTGACCATCAGACACAATGAATGTATCCATACTCAAATCAACTTCTTTAAAATTGCGCTCAAACATTTCCCTTAGCCACCACACCGTCGTGGCTCGCCTTTGGTTAAGTAGCCCCGATGCCGCTAGCAATAGTGTCCCAGAACAATAAGCCGCTAACGGTTTTTCACTTTCCACAAAGGTGGCTAGCGGCGCAAACAATGGCTCAAAATCGGTTAACAGCGCTTGAAACTCCTGCCGATTGGTCACAAAAGAGGCTGCCAAAATAACCGCATCAGCTTGCAAAATATCTTCAGGATGCTCAAAGCCTTTGGCAGGAATTTCGAATCCTTGGGTGGTTTTAACGTTTTCGCCATCACTGGAAATGACCTGACAATGGAATAAGTCTTCAGTCACCTCGGCATGCATCCGCCGCCAATAACTATTACAGAAACTGAACACATCGAGAAAACTGACTAAACCACCTGCGACAACATTACCCGCAGCAAGAATGTAAATCCTTTTCATGATAAACCCCAAACAATGTCACTATCGACCCTGATTTTGTCAATAATGACACTTACGAACGGATTGTCTAGTTTTTATACTGATAGAGGTAAGTTTAAAGCTGGTCATTGAGGAGCTCAGCCAGTAACAACTTAGTGAATGAAATACCCAGTAAGGAAACTACAATGAAAAAGTACATACCACATATCGCACTCAGCATTGGCTATTTATTAATAAGCTGGGGATTACTATTTTGGCTAAACTTTAGTACTGAACCCGATATATTTGCCCACCTTGTTGCCATACCAAGTTTGGTGTTATTTACCGGTTACAGTGCCAATTTAATCCTCCGAAAAGGGGCTTAAATGCTAGATTACAAACATAAAAACCAGCCGCGGCTGGTTTTTATTCATCGCTATAACAAACTTCTCAGCTCATTATTTAGCTTTCGGTCTAAATGGCTTAATTACCGCTTCATCACATTCTAAGAATGGGCCATCCATTAAATCAATACAGTAAGGGATCGCTGGGAACACTGCATCTAAGCATTCACGAATTGACTTAGGCTTGCCAGGTAAATTAACAATCAGTGAATCACCGCGTAAACCTGCTGTTTGACGAGACAAAATAGCCGTTGGTACAAACTTTAATGACTCAGCGCGCATTAGCTCACCAAAGCCTGGCATCATGCGATCACACACCGCTTCTGTGGCTTCAGGAGTAACATCACGCTTAGCAGGGCCGGTACCACCAGTGGTGACAATTAAGCTACAGTTTTGCACATCAGCCATCTCAATCAAGGTGGCTTCAATCACATCTGTCTCATCAGGGATAACTTTATAAACAGGTTCCCATTCAGAGGTTAAGTACTCATTTAGTACAGCAATGATGGCCTTACCTGATAAATCTTCGTATACACCTGCACTGGCACGATCACTTACAGTAACAATACCGATTTTAGCTTTAGTCATGACTGGGTCCTTAAACTTGATCACATAAACAATAACGACTTAGATGAGGCTAAAATAACATAATTTATCTGCCATAGCGGAGAGATTGATCAACAGATAGCGAAACGGTGTTAAATACGACTAGCAAACCAGTATCGCGGTTTCCAATAAACATTATCCATACTGGAAATAATCACCCCTTTTTTGGTCGATACATGTAAAAAGCGATTACCAGACAAATACACCCCAACATGACGTCCACTGCCCGTGGTTTTAAAAAACACTAAATCACCACTTTGTAAGTCACTTTTAGCAATGCGAATACCTAAGCTTGTTTGACCTTGCACAGTTCTTGGAATACTGGGCCCCACGAGATCTTGATAAGCCACATACACCAAACCAGAACAATCTAAGCCTTTTTTGGTTAATCCGCCTAATCGATATGGTGTACCCTGCCACTGCTGGTGAAATTGCAGTAAACGAGCTTCATTCCATCGTTGAGCATCAGTCATTACGCTATACCCATCGACAGCTATGCCATTGCCAGCAGTTTGCTCAATACGTGCAGCACAACCACTAATGACAAGTGCAATAAACGCAATAAGGATTTTTTTGTACAAAGTCACCTCTGTGATGTATTCCGCTACTAACTCGCCATTATCTAGGAAACTATCAATACTTTTACGCTTTATCTGCGTATTGGGAATGGTTTTCATTAATTAAAGCCCCCTGTGACCAACAAGGCAGATAAAAGTTTAGCATCTTAAACCTCAACGTCACCAAACCAGAACAAACCAACAACAAGCACCTCAAATTAATGCAGTATCTAACTGAATATAATGAGAAATAGATCGTACAAACCCCAAAACATACCCCTATTTAGGTATTTGTGTGATTTAAGCACACTTTAGCAGCTACATATTATGCTAACTTACTCATCCAGACTGGCTCACTTGGTAAAAAACTATGCAAAAACAACTGTCAAGACTAGATTATTTTACGTTAAAAGTGCTGATCGGTTTATTCGAATTTAAAAATGGCAGCATAGTGGCAGAGAAACTCAATAGCACTCAGCCTAAGATAAGCCGAGCGCTAAGCAACATGCGTGAAGTTATCCATGATGAACTGTTTATCAGAAAGCAATATGGCTTACAGCCTAACGCCATGGCCTCGCGCCTATACCCTTTAGCGAAAGCCATCATTGCCGCTTACGATGAAATGGCCCAGGTTGCAAACAGGCAGCCATTGCAGCAGAAAGTGCTACATATCGCTGCGCCAGAGCATATGTCGAGCTTTATTCTTGATGCCATTGAACAGGTTAATCAAGACTTAGGCATATCTAGAACCGTTGACATCCACCCCTGGGCTGACAACGTTGAACAATATATTGCCCAAGGTAAAATTGATTACGCTTTTGGCACTCGTACTCGTCAGCAGGAAAATGTCCAAATTAGCACGTTAGCTGAGGTGAAATATTGGTTTTTAGCCGTTAAAAAGAACCACCCTATTTTGAAAAATGAAATCACCATGGAGGCCATTTTTAATCACAAACTGGTATTAACCAATAATGGTCCCATTGCAGACTTGAATGACCTTTTTGAACTTTGCGCGCAAAAAGTTAACCAGAAACCCGAGGTAAGCTTAATGACTTCAAGCCTATTTATGGCATTTGAAAAAGTGGTAAATTCTAATGATATTTGCTTGGCATCAACGATATTTCCCTACTTTATTGGTGAAAAACGCGATGATATTGAACTGGTTGATATAACTGACTTTTATAATAAAAATATTAAGATCATGCATGAATGGAAAGTACCACTACATTCATTGCAATACCATGATTCCCATGAGCAAGAGTTCACAGATGCGTTAACTCAGGTGATGACAACGAACCTAGCTGAATATCAGGCTTGCTATGAAAATACCCAGCTGCAGTAGTGAGCTTGTTTACCCTGCTCTGGCGCGATAAACAAGCTAAACCGCCATCCCGGCCGCCACACCAGACGACCAAGCCCATTGAAAGTTGAACCCTCCGAGCCAACCACTGACGTCCATCACTTCACCAATAAAGTACAATCCAGTAACCTTGCTAGACTGCATGGTTTTAGATGATAACTCATTAGTATCAACGCCACCCAAGGTGACTTCAGCAGTGCGATAGCCTTCGGTACCGTTCATCACGATTGACCATTCATTAAGGTCTTGTGCTATTTGCTCACGCTCACCGTGGCCTAACTGGTTTAAGGCTTTATCAAGCAGTGCTGCTTCAAATAACGCTTCAACCAAGCGCTTTGGTAGCCATTGGCTGATGGTGTTACGTAGGCTTTGCTTAGGGTGATTTGCAAGCGCTAGCTCGATTTTATCTTTCGCTGACTCATTGGGTAACAGGTTAATACTAATGCTTTGGCCTGCTTGCCAGTAATTTGAAATTTGTAAAATTGCCGGGCCTGATAAGCCGCGATGGGTAAATAACAATGCTTCGCTAAACTGAGTGCCATCTTGCGCGGTGATTGTTGTTGGCACCGCAATGCCCGACAGAGGCTCAAAACGCGCTTTTTGCTCCGTATGCCATGTAAACGGCACTAAGCCTGCTGTGGTCGGTAACACCTTTAGTCCAAATTGTTCTGCAAGCTTGTAACCGTAAGGTGATGCGCCAAGTTTGGGCATTGATAAGCCGCCCGTGGCAATCACCAGTGACTCACAACTAAACTCACCGTTTGAGGTCACGACTGCAAACTGCCCAGCATCATTTTTGGTGACCGACACAATCTCAGTGCGTAGCTGTATTTGCGCGCCAGCCCATTCACACTCTGTCATTAACATGCTGACAATGTCTTTAGCTGAGTCATTACAAAATAACTGCCCATGATCACGCTCGTGATATTCAATGCCATGACGCTCAACTAACTCGATAAAGTCACTTGAACGGTAACGTGCTAAGGCAGATTTTACAAAGTGGCTGTTACCACACAAGAAGTTGTGAGGTTCCACTTTTTGATTAGTGAAGTTACAACGACCGCCGCCACTGATGAGAATTTTACGGCCTGCTTGCTTAGCATTATCTAGCACTAGAACATCACGACCTCGATAGCCAGCAGTAGAGGCGCACATGAGTCCTGCTGCGCCAGCGCCAATAATGATCACGTCATGATGTTTCACAAGCTTACTCTCTTTAAAATGATTGGGGGCGATTATTGTGACAGTTTACGCTGCCTACTCGACAGCGTTAATCAGCTAGCAAGCGGTATATTTAAGCCACAAAAAAGGGCGCTATATTAGCACCCTTTTAGTCGCATTCACACTTACACAATGCCTTTAGCTATTCACTAATGGTTTCAGACTTTTGGTCTCGACCCAGTAGCTCTTTAGCGGCATCTGTTGGGCTTTTACCTTGATATAACACTTGGTAAATTTGCTCAGTGATAGGCATTTCAACATTAAGACGTTTAGCTAAAGTGTAAACTTCTTTGGTGTTGCGATAGCCTTCAACCACTTGACCGATTTCGTCTTGAGCAGTATCGACATCGCAGCCTTTACCTAATGCCAAGCCAAAACGACGGTTACGTGATTGGTTATCGGTACAAGTTAGTACTAAGTCACCAAGGCCTGCCATACCCATAAAGGTATTAGCATCAGCACCTAAAGCAACGCCTAAACGGGTTAGCTCAACCAAACCACGAGTGATTAATGCGGTGCGTGCATTGGCACCAAAGCCAATGCCATCAGACATGCCAGCGCCAATTGCGATAACGTTTTTAACTGCGCCACCTAATTGTAAGCCGGTAAAATCATCATTAGCGTAAACACGTAAACGTTTCGGGCTATGCAGTAGTTCCACTAAATCATTAGTGAAGCTTGGGCAGGTGCCCGCTACCGAAATTGCTGTTGGCATACCTGCAGCCAGTTCTTTTGCAAAGGTTGGGCCTGATAATACTGCTAATGGAAATTTATCCCCAAGATGCTCAAGAGCAACATCTTGCAGTAATCGACCTGTTTCAGGCTCTAAACCTTTTGTCGCCCAGACAATGCGTGCATCATCTCGTAGCAAAGGCTTGGCCTGTTGCAGTACTAAACCAAACACATGGCTTGGCACCACAACCAATACATTTTTAGTGGCAGCAAGTGCGGTGGCTAAGTCGGCTTCAATTTCAAGACTATCAGGAAAGGTAATCCCTGGTAGAAAGGCATTATTGGCGCGATCGTTAGTTAACGCGGTCATGTGCTCAGGCTCATGACCCCAAAGTAAGGTCTTGTGGCCACTTCTTGCAAGAGAAATGGCAAGGGCGGTGCCGTAAGACCCCGCCCCTAAAACCGCAATTTCAGCAGTGTTATTCATATATTATGCGTTTGCTTCTTCAGCAGCTGGTGCTGCTGCAGCTTCTTGCTGACGCTGTTGAACATATTGTGCAAATAGTGCATCAAAGTTCACTGGAGCAAGGTTAAGCTGTGGGAAAGTACCACGAGAAACTAAGTTACCTACTGTTTCACGTGCGTATGGGAATAGTACGTTAGGGCAGTAAGCACCTAAAGAGTGAGCAAGTTGTTGCTCAGTTAAGCCAGTGATAGAGAAGATACCCGCTTGTTGAACTTCACATAAGAAAGCAGTTTGCTCGCCATTTTGTGCAGTAACAGTTAGAGAAAGGATCACTTCATAAACATCATCAGATAGCTTGTTGCTACGAGTATCAAGATCCAGCTTAACTTCTGGATTCCATTCTTTTTGGAAAACTTCTGGGCTGTTTGGCGTTTCAAAAGACACATCTTTTGTGTAAACGCGTTGGATGTTGAATTGTGGTGCTTGCTCTTCGTTGTTTGCTACTTCAGCCATGATTTCCTACCTTCAAATGTTTTTTAGCTCTTCTGCGAAGCTAATCGTAAATTTGGGCTTGTCGCTAAAATGTGGCCGTTAGACAACATTTTAGACCATCCCGGTAAATTGGGTCTCACCAGTTTGTTATCTTACTTCTTACCTTTAACAACAGGTAAGTTTGCCGCTTGCCAATCACCCATACCGCCTTTTAGGTTATGAACATTCTCAAACCCTTGAGCGACAAGAAGTTGAGCAGCTTGCGAAGATGTCATTCCAGCAGCACATACAGTAATAATGGGACTGGTTTTAAACTTTTCAAGGGCAGTCGCTTTATTATTTTTGATTTCTGCTAATGGCACATGAATAGCGTCAACGATGTGACCTTTGCGGTAATCGTCTTGAGAGCGCACATCAACAACTTTAGCGCCTTGCTTGTTCATTAGCATGGTCAGTTCTTGAGTATTGACGTTGCTCACTTTTGAGGTTGCTGATTTAATGGTCATCACCACAACTGCAGCAAATAAACCAACCCATGCGATACTTAATACAGGGTTAGCTTGAAAAAATTCGATATATTCTTGCATCTTCTCTGCCTACTTTAAAAATGGCTAAAATTAATAAGCCACAGAGTATACCGATTGCATCTTTATAATGCAGCAAATTCAAGCCTAATCATCTTCTCTACTGTGCCATGGGCAGCACTTTAACGACGAAACATTGCATTTGCTTACTATCCTAAGGGCAATAGCTCACAGGTTTTTGACTAAATGTGTTGTTATTGAGCCTTATTCATCTTGCACGGGATTGTGACTGGGCAAGCTATTCATCGTAAATTGCCTCTACTGAGCCGCTCTTCAAAGGTAAATTTCTTTTTCAGGAGCTGAAAAAGAAGTAATATCCATACCATTAAAATTTTAGCTTTCTCTTAAAACTTTTTCTTTTAAAACTTAAAGGTACTCCCATGACGACACCAAAACGTCCACTGGCATTACTTATCTTAGATGGCTGGGGTCATCGTGAAAATACGCATAAAAATGCGGTTTTTCATGCGAAAACTCCAGTTTTAGATAAGTTAACCGCCCAATATGCAAGCAGTTTAATTTCCGGATCAGGTATGGATGTTGGCCTACCTGACGGTCAAATGGGCAACTCAGAAGTGGGTCATATCAATATTGGTTCTGGCCGTATTGTTTACCAAGAGCTTACCCGCATTAGCAAAGCCATTGCTGACAATGAGTTTAATCAAAATGAGGCACTGTGCGCTTCAATCGATAAAGCTATCGCCAATGATGGTGCTGTGCATATTATGGGTTTAATGTCGCCAGGTGGTGTTCACAGCCATGAAGAGCACATTGAAGCCATGTGCCGCATGGCGGTTGAGCGCGGTGCCACTAAGGTGTATTTACATGCCTTTTTAGATGGTCGTGATACCCCACCTCGTAGCGCAAAAAACTCTTTGATCCATTTTGATGAGTTATTTGCAAGCTTGGGTCACGGTAAGGTAGCCTCATTGATTGGTCGTTACTACGCCATGGATCGCGACAACCGCTGGGATCGAGTTGAAAAAGCGTTCAACTTAATTGCTCAAGGTAAAGGTGACTTTAATTACCCAAGCGCAGTTGCGGCATTAGACGCCGCTTACGAACGTGATGAAAACGATGAGTTTGTCGCTGCATCGACCATAGGTGAGGCCGCAAGCTTAGCTGATGGCGATGCATTAATCTTCATGAACTTTCGCGCAGACCGCGCCCGAGAAATCACTCGTTGTTTTGTCGAAACCGATTTTGCTGGCTTTACACGTGAAGTTACCCCTGCAATCAACTTCGTGATGCTAACCAACTATGCTAATGACATTGACGCTGTGGTGGCATTTCCATCAACAGATCTGGTCAATACCTTAGGTGAAACCTTACAAAAACAGGGTAAAAAACAGCTGCGTATTTCTGAAACAGAAAAATATGCCCATGTGACCTTCTTTTTTAATGGCGGCAAAGAAGAGCCATTTGAAGGCGAAGATCGCACCTTGATTAAGTCGCCAGATGTGGCAACTTATGATTTGCAGCCTGAAATGAACTCAACCGAGCTCACTGATAAATTAGTTGCTGCCATTGAGTCTACTGACTATGACGTGATTATTTGTAATTATCCAAATGGTGACATGGTCGGTCATACCGGTAAATTTGATGCTGCGGTTAAAGCCTGTGAAGCAGTCGATGCTTGTATTGGTCGTGTAGTAGAGGCGCTAGCGAAAGTCGGCGGCGAATGCATTATTACTGCCGATCATGGTAATGCTGAGCAAATGACCAATGAACAAACGGGTCAAGCTCATACTGCCCATACCAGTGAGTTGGTACCTTTCATTTATGTAGGCCGTGAAGCCACCATTGATGCAGGTGGACGATTGAGCGATATTGCGCCGACTATGTTAACCTTGATGGAACAAGAAGTGCCGCAGGAAATGACCGGCCGTTCAATCATTAAACTCAAAGAGTAACTAGCCACTCGTGAAAAAACGACTTTTGTTTAAAGCCAGCATGTTTGCTGGCTTGGTGATACTGACATCATCAGTTCAAAGTGCCGATCTTGGTAAGCGTCAATCAGAGCTGAAATCTATTCAGGCTCAGATTAACCAACAACAAAGCTCTTTGAAGGACACCAGTCGTCAACGAGAAAAGCTCATTTCGTTGTTAAAGCGAGATGAGCAAGCTATCTCTAATGCTGCTCAAAAAGTTAATCAAACCCAAAACTCACTGTCTGCGGTAAATACTAAACTTCGCGAACTTGATGCTGAAAAAGTCAACTTAGATACACTGCGAGTTACGCAGCAAAAGACCTTATCTAAACAATTATCTAGCGCTTACCTTGCCGGTAACCATGACTATTCAAAGATGATGCTTAACCAGCAAAATCCCGCCACAGTTGAGCGGATGTTAGCGTATTATCAATACCTTAATAATGCCCGTATTAAAGCCATTACCAGTTTAAAAACAACTATTGAGCAATTAGAGCTAGTTAAAGTTGAGCAAGTTAATGAACAGCAAAAACTTAATTCCTTAATTCTTGAGCAACAAAAGCAGGCTAAACAACTCGCTAAAGAACAATCACAACGTCAACAAACCTTAGCACAAATTCAACGCACCTTGACCAGCAAAGGCGCAGAGCTTGAACAACTACAAATTGAAGAAGCCAGCTTAAAACACCTTATTGAACAAGCGGTGCTGGCGGCCAAAAATAGCCCCTCAATGGATGGCTTAGCCAAGCTGCGCGGTAAATTAAAATGGCCAACTAAAGGACGAGTTTCGTCCAAATTTGGCAGTAGCCGCTCAGGACAAATCAGCTGGAAAGGTGCGGTAATTGCCGCTCCTGAAGGACAAACCATCACCGCTATTGCTCATGGCACCGTTATTTATTCAGACTGGTTACGAGGCTTTGGTATGGTTATGGTGATCGATCACGGCGAAGGCTATATGAGTTTATATGGTCATGCGCAGTCATTACTTATTCCACCTGGCGAAACCGTTAAAAAAGGAGAATCCATTGCACTTGTTGGGAGTTCAGGCGGACAAACAGAATCTGGCCTATACTTTGAAATAAGACACAAAGGGCAAGCCATTAACCCAGCGAGATATTGTCGATAACACGCTAATAATAAAGTAATTTAATCTTTGGCGGTTATCAAACCTTCCGTAGGTTTAATCGTTGATCAATCGACGCCCTAATAATACCGCAAGGTATCTAAGGGGCAGTTATGATGCAAATTACACGTTATTTCTTGTGCTTCATATTAGGCGTTAGCGTTGCATTTTCATTGAACTTATCCAGTTCAGAGCAACACTATAAAACCCAATCTGAATACAGTTACTCACTCTTACTTGATGTCATCGATACGGTTCATACCTATTACTTTAATGAAGTAGACCGCGAAGACTTAATTGAATACGCCATCGAAGGAATATTCAATAAACTAGACCCCTATTCAGGCTTTTTAGATACTGGCGATTATCAAAGCATTAATGACAGTAATAATGGCCAGTACTTTGGTTTCGGCTTTGAAGTGGCAACTGATGACAACCAAATCACTATCATTACTCCTTATGCCAACTCACCTGCGGCCCGCGCTAATATTCAACCTGGCGATAAGGTCCTGCAACTTAACGACACCCTGATTGATCAAACCAATTTAACCGATGTACTTACCGAGATTAAGCAGCACAGTATCAACAAGCGACCAATAACACTCACCATTGAGCGCCAAGCTAACGAAACACTTCTATTTAATCTCGCCCCTGAGCTAATTCATATTAAATCAATTAATGCGAAAATTATTGATAATAATATCGGTTATATACAACTTAACTCGTTTCAGGAAGACGCTACCAATGCCATTATTAACCAAGCTAAACTATGGCAACAACAGCAATTAAAAGGTCTTATTATTGATGTTAGAAACAATCCCGGCGGGCTACTCAGTCAAGCCATCAGTATTGCTGATTTGTTTTTGCAAAAAGGTTTAATTGTTTCAACTGAAGGGCGTTTTTTCGATGCAAATGAAAACTACTATGCATCGCAACCTACCATATTTAAAGGCGTGCCTATGGTAGTACTTATTAATAAGGGCTCAGCATCGGCATCAGAAGTACTGGCTGCAGCATTACAAGAAAATAACCGCGCCACGCTAGTGGGAGAAACCAGCTTTGGAAAAGGTACGGTGCAAAGTTTGATCCCCATGCTGGATATGGGCAACGCTATAAAGCTCACGATTGCAAAATATAGCACGCCAGATGGTAACGACATTCACACTAAAGGCATTGAACCGGACATTAAAATATCAAATGATGCTATCCTAAAAACAGATTATCTGGATATAATTGAACAAACTACAGCGCAATATGATGAACCACAGGATGGTCAAATTTCTTCCGCTATTGCATGGATAACAACTCATAATTAAAGCAGACTTTGTGCGCTATATATTGATACTTTTAGCTTTACTGTTAACGGCTCCAGTTCAAGCAACCCAAATCGCTATCATCATTGACGATATTGGTTATCGTCAAACCGATGAGGCGGTTTTGTCTTTACCAAACGGCATTACCCTTTCGGTAATACCTCATACTCCATTAGGTCAGCAACTTGCAAAGCAAGGCCATCAGCGTGGCCATGAAATTATGCTGCATATTCCCATGCAGGCACTCAATGGTAAAAACCTAGGCCAAGGTGGTTTAACGAATGAAATGGATGAGCAAGAGTTAAAACACCAGCTAAAAGATTCTATTGCCAATATCCCTTATGCTAAAGGGGCAAATAACCATATGGGCAGTTTGCTCACACAACTTGAAAGCCCAATGACTTGGCTGATGCAAAGCTTAAAAGAGCAGGACTTGTATTTTGTCGATAGCAGGACAACCCGCTTTAGTGTTGCCAGTGAGCAGGCGCAGCAACATGAGGTGCCATTATTACGCAGACAAATTTTTTTAGATAACGATGTCAGTGAGCAGGCACTAGAGAAACAATTTAAGCAGATCATACTAAAAGCAAAAAACGATGAAAATATTGTTGTAATAGCACACCCATATCCTGAAACAGTGCACTTTTTGAATCAAAATTTACATCGCTTAGAAGCCGAAGGAATTAGCCTAGTCCATACTTCAAAGCTGTTGCCCATAACAATGATCAGTAATAAAGCCACTAGTTCAGTTCAAGTATTGAGATAGATAAATCAGGTAAGGTATCCATTAACTCATCTGCGTTCTTAACGATATCAGCCAAAGTGCAGTCATTCAGCACGTTCATATATGCAGCAACTGCGTTCGCAAGAATACCTTTTAAACTACATGCTGGCGTAAAGCGGCAATAGGGTTCACTGCAATTAACAGGGGCCAGTGAAGGCTCTAATTCACCAACAAGCTGACCAAGATTAATGTTACTAGGCTTCACTGCTAATTTAAACCCACCACTTTTACCACGTAAAGTTTGTATATAACCTAGCTTACCCAGATGATGAATAATCTTTGCAACATGATTAGAAGACAGCTCAAAGACTTCCGTGACTTCAGCAATACGAAATAAAGTCTCTCTTTTTGGCTGTGCAGCAAGGTACATTAAAATACGGATGCCATAATCGGTATAACGGGTCAGTTGCATAAAGTCATATCCAAACTAATTAAAGGTACATACTAAGACGTTGAAGCTTCTAGCTCAGTGATCAAAATCAATGCTTGCTCATTTGATGTACTGCAAACATCCATTGTCGCGGTAAATTCTGCGCAAACAGCAGGTCTTGATGGATCGCCGAAAATCTTACACAAATTATCGTCATTTAACTGAATACAGCGAACCCCTGCAGGTTTACCGTTAGGCATGCCGGGTATTGGACTGGTAATTGACGGAGCAATACAACATGCACCACAACCTAAACGACAATCCATACTTCCACCTACCTGCTTAAAAGAGCAATATATCTTACTCATCACTAATATAAAAACATCTAAATCAAAAAAAGTACATTAAATGCATCTTTTGTTTAAAAATGTGAGTTTTGGGTACAATCGAAACTACTTGTATCTGTATTGACTAGAGTTAAAGAGTCAAAGCCTTTACCCATAATGACAAAAAGCCTTTACTTTCATTTAGACAAGATTGATGCAATAAGCCAAAAACTTTCTTAATTTGCTAAAAACAAAAAGTCTGCATGTTGCAATAGAACCTTAATTCTTGGATCTTGAAATTCGAACGTCTCATAGGTCGGCAGTTTCTAAAAACATCCTGACCAACCGAATATTCTACTTCTGCATTAATATTGAGTAAATAAAAACTAAATTCCAGAACTAAAAAAGCCTCTACCTTGCACTAAATCACTACGGTAGAGGCTTTGATCTTTATTCTTTATGTTGCCGCAGCTAACTTACTCTTATCAAGAGTTATACCAGTGCGTCTTAGCGTGTGACGAGTCGACAGTCTCTAATAACAATCACATTATCAGATTCACACAGCTGAACTTTCGCTTTCTCGCTGACAATTCATTCATTTCTAAAACGAAATAAGCCTCTACATTGCTGTATAGGCTTTCGTCTTTACGTTGGCGGAGCGGACTTACTCTTATCAAGAGACGAACCCTCGCCCACGGCGTGACAGGCCGTTGATCTCTAATCAAGCGTCTAAGCAACTGAATTACCGCTGCTTTAGCAAACTACTTTAGCAGGTCACTATTATTCATTCTTTAAATAACAGATACGAAAAAGCCCTGCTATTGCTAGCAGGGCTTATCGTAATGTTGGCGGAGCGGACTTACTCTTATCAAGAGACGAACCCTCGCCCCCGGCGTGACAGGCCGTTGATCTCTAATCAAGCGTCTAAGCAACTGAATTACCGCTGCTTTAGCAAACTACTTTTGCATGTCACTATTATTCATTCTTTAAATAACAGATACGAAAAAGCCCTGCTATTGCTAGCAGGGCTTATCGTAATGTTGGCGGAGCGGAC
>NZ_JBFRKH010000024.1:0-24799 GCF_041469265.1 Shewanella sp. 10N.286.51.B2 | reverse complement strand
AAAGATAAGCCGGCATAGCTCAGTTGGTAGAGCAACTGACTTGTAATCAGTAGGTCCCGAGTTCGACTCTTGGTGCCGGCACCATAAAAACAAAAAAGCCACTCAATGAGTGGCTTTTTTGTATCTGAAATTTATCATCTGCGACTTATCGGCACTGGATATCACTGCAGTTTATATTCATCAATGCCGACGAGCTATTTATCTGCAAGCACCCTTTTAACCACCAATATAAACCCCTTTAGACTCTGGTTGAATTAAGGTCTTTCAAATATAGAATGTTAGCTTATACAAGCCAAACAAAAAGGCGACCTCAGGCCGCCTTCCAATATCACAGTCTTAGTTTACCTAATTAAAAGTTATAACGAACACCAACGGTAAACACATTATCATCTTCAAGATCAGTTTTTATACTGTTTGCTTTATAATCACCGTCATACATTGCATAGTGACCATAAACCATTGTCGATTTAGTCACCTTATAGTCAGCCCCCACAACAATTGAGGTAATGTTGACATCTGTTGTGTCATCATTTTGAATACCTGAACGTTTAGCATATAGCCCTAAACCCGCTTCATCTATACCGTATTCGGCTTTTAGGTTCACGCCATTAAGGTTATAGGCTAGGTTTACAAAGTATGAGTTCCCTTCAAGATTTGGCTTACTGGTGCTTTCAGAGTTTTGGAATAAACCGCCAATTTTAAACTCTCCAACCTTAAACTGCACCACGCCTCGATAAGCATCCATACCAGCAATGGCTTTGTTATAAGCGCCAGCAACATAATAGCTTTGTGCTTTCAGCTTCTTGTCACCTAGTGTTACACTCACAGCATACTGGCTGCCTTCAGATGCTTGATTATCTTCCATCAAGTATGTCGCGTTAATCGTCAATACGTCCGCTATTTTTGGTGAATAGTACCAAAAACCATCCGCAGAACGAGTTTGAGCGCCAACCAAACGGTCGATATCGGCATTTGAATTACCAAACAAGTCAATGCCACCTTCAGCCTGCTTGAATACCGTGTCATTACGGCCAACAAGAATAGTACCGGCATTGCCCTTAAGACCAAGAAACGTATTACGTGCTTTAAACACATCACTGTTAGTTGAAGTATTTTCTACTTGAAACTCCATTTGGTAAATGACATCGATACCATCAGCAATCTTTTCAGTGCCTTTAACTCCTAGGTGAGAGAAATTGTTTTCCAGTACCGTACCCTCTTTGGCTTCACGAGTGGTTAGGCCGGTGTCAGAGTTGGTCAGCGATAGATCTAAGCGGCCATAAAAGCTTGGCCCTTCGGCAAACGCGCCAAATGATGTTAGTGCAATGATAGATGAAACCGATGCTGCGATTAGTGATTTTTTCATAAGTAGTGCTCCCAATAACTTTGTTCTTTTCAATTTTTTATAATTAATTGCCTAGCGTTAATCATTTGTTCAACGCCTTAATAGGTTTAATAAAACTTGTTTGAGGATTAAGGCTTAACGTCATTAACAGAATTAAGCCCTCATTTGTGAACTGAGGGCTTTTACCTCAAAAATTAAGCCTTACTTTTTGGTTGACTGCTGAGTTGAATACTTAGCGGCATTTTCACCAGCCATTCTGCCGAAGGTAACGATGTCAGAAATGGCATTCCCACCTAAACGGTTAGCACCATGAACCCCACCAGTGACTTCACCTGCACCATAAAGACCAGGAATCACTTGTTTTTTAGCGTTAAGAATTTCAGATTTAGAATCAATCATCACACCGCCCATGGTGTGATGAACACCTGGGGTAACTTCAATCGCGTAGTAGTTACCTTCATTCAATGCACGTGGAAGGTTTGGACGTTCGAAGTCAGTATCTTTGCCAGCTTTAACAAGGCTGTTATAGCGAGCAACCGTTTCGGTCAAGGCTTTGCCATCGATGTTCTCTAGCTTACCAAGTTCAACCAGTGAGTTAGCAGAAGGTGCTACACCTAGGCCGATGTATTTATCAATTTTGCTGAGTGATTTACGCACTGAGTCATCAAAAATTAAGTAAGCTGTTTTGCCTGTTTGGTTCAAGATAGCTGCAGCAGCTTTGTCACGAGTGGTGATTTCGTTGACAAAACGTTTACCTTCGCGGTTAACTAAAATAGCGCCATTACCACGAACCGCTTCAGTTACCATTACGCCACCTTTAACCGATAACGTTGGATGAGCTTGGATATATTGCAAATCTTTCATTGCTGCGCCAGCATTACCCGCAACATCAATGCCGTCACCTGTGGCACCTGGTTGGTTAGTAGATACAAAGCCTTTTAACTTAGGATCTAGCTTGGCCACACGGTCATTATTTTTACCAAAACCGCCTGTTGCCAATACAACTGCGTCAGCTTTTATCCAGTAATAGCCTTTATACATGCCTTTAACCAGTAAGCCTTTAACATTGCCTTTATCATCTTTTAGAATTTCAATTCCGCGAGTATTTAATCGCATGTCGATATCACGTTTTACGGCATTATCGTAAAGCACTTGAATCACATGAGCACCAACACCTGCGCCACCAGTAGGACGATGTGAACGGTTTACTGACGCGCCGCCCATACGACCAACGTCGGTCAAATCAGCGCCCATAGCGGTTAACCAATCAACTGAGCCCTTAGAGTGAGACGCTAATACATCGACTAATTCAGGGTCATTTAAATCACGGCCCCCTTTCATGGTGTCTTTTACCATCAAGTCAACGCTGTCGGTGATGTCTTTAGCTTTTTGCTGATCGGTCCAAGCTGCGTTCATACCACCAGCAGCTAACTTAGCATTACCACCAATAACCGGCTCTTTCTCAACTAAAATGACTTTTGCACCATTGTCATGGGCAGAAACAGCTGCAGAGAAACCTGCACCACCAGAGCCAATAACCACAACGTTAACAGTATCTTTTGGCGCAGCAGCTAAAGCGGTTTGGCGATCTGATTTGTCTTTCAATAACTCTTCTATGCTTGGCTCATTACGTTGCCATTTTTTGGTGAATGGCATATCAAAATCAAAGCTATGACAAGAGTCGCAGTAAACCATCGATTTTTCATGAGCACTGTGACAAGAAGTACAAGCTATTTCACCAGGAAAGTGGGAGGCATGAGCATTGTAGTGATCATGTTCAGTTTCTTTGGCAACCTCTTCCATTGTGCCGTGACAGGAAACACATTGCTGATTTTCAAAGCTTAAATTATCATTTGATAACTCACCATCTGGCATATGACAACTTTCACACTCTTGGTTTTCAGCGTGTAATTCTGCTAGATTGTCCGCTGCTATCGAGTTTGTCATCACCCCTGCAGAACCCAGAAGCGTGGCTATACACACTACTTTTTTGAAATTTTTCATATCACACCCTCATTTACTTAACTGCTTTGCAGTAATGCCGACAATCAAACGTGTTGCCGTTAATTTTTAACTTCACCGTTATTTTGAGGCTTAGGTTTACCATTAACAATCAAGCAACAATTACTCGCGATAAAAATCAACATTCGTTCACAAGATGTAAATTTGCTCATGCACAAATGCATAGCTAAATTCATGGTTATGCAAAAATGCATAAGCGTGGGTTGCACCGATCACAATGACGGCAATATAGGCAATGACTTGTTGAAGTAACTGTATTTGCAACCCCAAATTTAAGCCTAAATAGCCTCAGTGGTAACCCGCTTGAAAAAGCGAGAAACTCAGCACAGTTAAGCTGTATAAGCACATGCTAAGATGATGTTATGAAAAAACTTGTTAACATAATCTGCACATTAAGCTTATTTGGGTTTGCGTTTTTCGCACTCGCTGTTTGTGCGCAAGAAAATCAAACGATTGTTTTTGGGGTTCACTCAAAAACGGCACCACTGGAATGGCGTAATAATGGGGTTGATCAAGGTTTTAATGTTGAGTTAATGGCTAGAATTGGCCAAATCACCGGTAAACGTATCAAGGTCAGACGCAAAACATTTCAACAGTTACTTGCCGATGTACATAACCCTGACTCGCTAATTGATGTTATTGCTGTTGTCAGCCCTGTGACGGTCGAACGTGTGCTTAGTCAGTCTGATCCTATTTATGCAACCCATGCCAAGGCCTACACCCTCCAAGGCAAGTCATTTATAAATGGATGGCATGATCTTAAAGGAAAACGGGTCGCTATCAAAAAAGGCGCTTTTGTTGATATTTACATTTCGGGTCAAGCACAAGACTTCGAACGTGTCGATGTTGACCTTTACGAGACAGGCTTTCAGCTATTAATAAAACAACAGGTTGATGTTGTCATTGCTGAGAACTTTGTTGCACGCCGATTAATGCCTTTATACCCTTCGGTGCGAAGCTCAAGCGATCCTTTGATGTATGGTGCATTCAATTTTGTCAGCAATCATAAAAATGCCATGTTAATGGAGCAAATAAATGCCGCAATACGACAGCTAAAACTATCAGGCGAATATGATCGCCTAGTCAACAAATGGTTTGGTACAGGACGAGAAAAAGTTGACTTAAACTCGGCGCAGCAAAGGTTATTATCGCTTGCGATATTAATCAGCCTGATATCTGCGATAGGGATGATACTAACTGGATATATCAGCCTGAGTTTACGAAAGCGCACCAAAGCACTCAAGCTTGAACTTACTCAGCGTAAAAAAGCAGAAACCGCTATTTCGGAGCTATCGAAACAGTTCCAGGCAGTATTAGATGGTATTCCTCATGGTGTGACGCTATTCAACCGTGCTGGAGAATGCTTATGGAGTAACGACAACAATAATGATCTGCTTAATAATCCTGATTTTCATTACTTAGACGGACAGCCCTTTGACCTTAGTTCCACCTTGTTTGAAGCGATCAATAACAATAAATCCATTATTGCTGATATGGTAATTCATAAACAATATTGGCAACTTCAACTGCATCTTATTGGTAGTGAACAAGCCGTTATATTGCTTGAAGAAACGACCGAGCAACAGCAGCTTCGTCAAGCCAACTATGAAGCTAGCCGATTAGCTTCATTAGGTGAGCTATCTGCTGGTATTGCCCATGAAATAAATAATCCGACGGGTATTATCGTGCATGCTATTGCCTTTATTAATGATGCTCTAGCTGATCTTTCTGTTGCCGCTAATCATTACCAACAACAAAATCCATTTTGGAATATAGCGGGCTTAACGCCGACTCCCGCCATGGACGAATTAAAGTTGAGCGGCCAGTCTATTATGGACGGTGCTGAACGCATTAGTCGCATTGTCTGTGATTTAAAACGCTACGCCTTACCCACAGTGTCTGATGAGTATCAACTTATCCAGCTTAACGAAGTCGTTCAGGCATCTTCACGTTTAACGGCAAACCAAATAAAAAACTTAAAAGTGGTGACACACTTACAAAACCCAAGTCCTACTATTAAAGGTGATGAGCAACAGCTAAATCAGGTACTGATTAACCTAATTCAAAACGCTTGCCACGCGATTGTGTTGGATGCAACGACTTATGATGACCAGCACCTGTCAATTAGCACCAGCATTGAACAGCAGTTTGCATGCTTAACTGTAACCGATAAAGGTCAAGGCATGGACCAAGCAACTCTTCAACGAATTACCGAACCCTTTTTTACCACTAGGCGTTCAAGTGGCGGTAGTGGCTTAGGGTTATCTGTTTGTAGTCGGATAATTAAACAACATCAAGCCAAGATGCAGATTAAATCGCGTATTGGTCAAGGCACAACTGTTATTATTCGCTTTCCTTTGGAGTCTGAAACGTGAAATTAGCCAGAAACATTTTACTTGTTGATGATGAGGCACCTTGGTTACGCACTCTAGCCATTACCCTCAACCGTTTAGTACCCGAGGCAACAATTGATACCTGCATTGATAGTCGGCAAGTGATTAACCGACTTGAAGTAGGTGACTATGCATTGGTGCTATTAGATCTCACCATGCCATTTCACTCAGGTGAGGAGCTACTGGAGAGTATTCGCAACACATCGCCTTACACTCGAGTGATTATCGTTACCGGTGTTAATCAGGTTGATACGGCTGTGCGTTGCATCAAGCATGGCGCTTATGATTATTTTATTAAGACCGACAAAGTTGATGATCTTGCTAGAACAGTACGCCAAGCATTAGAGGTTGTTGGTCTTGAGCGCAACTATCTAAGAATTAAACAAAGCTTTTTAAGTAAGACATTGAATCAACCTGAGGCGTTTGATAATTTTTTGACCTGCGAGCCTGCCTTGCTCGACCAGTTTCGATATTTTGAAGCAGTAGCACCCAGTCCTGAACCCATTCTAATTCAAGGTGAAAGCGGCACGGGTAAAGATGAATTTGCCAAATCAGCCCACTTACTTTGCTGCCCACAAGCGCCATTTATAAATATCAATCTAGCTGGGATAAGTGCATCAGCATTTGAGTTACAACTGTTTGGCAAAATCAACACCTTGGAAGATGGCCAACTATGCGCCCAAGCGGGGGCGTTGCATCAAGTTCAATCAGGTTTACTTTACCTGAATGAAATAGGTGATTTGCCAATAGAGGCGCAAGCAAAACTGGTGGATGTCATTGAACATAAACAATACTACCCAATTGGCAGCGACAAGGCCTACCCAGTGATGTGTAAAATCATCACTTCCACCCAACATGACTTACTCGCATTAAGCAAAGCGGGAAAATTTCGCAATGACCTTT
Organism: Shewanella sp. 10N.286.51.B2; assembly: GCF_041469265.1. NCBI lineage: Bacteria > Pseudomonadati > Pseudomonadota > Gammaproteobacteria > Alteromonadales > Shewanellaceae > Shewanella > Shewanella sp. 10N.286.51.B2. The sequence goes on along the minus strand of NZ_JBFRKH010000024.1, from coordinate 18,136 downwards.
TGTATCGTCTTCGCTCACATACCATCAAACTGCCGCCATTAAGACAACGTAAACTCGACCTATTTATGTTAATTAATCACTTTATTACCCTTGCAGCAGAAGAAATGGATCTGCCTAGACCTGAGCAACCCAATACCCTCGCCTCGCAAATAGCCGAATATGAGTTTCCCGGTAATTTACATGAACTCAGAGGAATGGTGTTTGATGCCGTCAGTCGCAGTGATGGAATTAAGCTCAATATCAGCCCCTTTATGGAAGCCAACAACTTAACCAAAGTCGCAGCAGATAATACCGCGCAACTGACGTTTCCAAAGGAGTTACCTACGTTGGCACAAATGAGTGATGCATTAATTAACGAAGCGATGAGCCGTACGGCAAATAGTCAAACTGTTGCAGCAAAAATGCTAGGAATAAGCCAAAGTGCATTAAGCCGCCGTCTTAAACATGAAAAGTAACCAAATTGATTTGCAAAACAGCATTACAGAGGTAGGGTGAGAGCGCAAATGCTTTTCGTTCAATTAGTGGGAGTTTATTAAGCGAATATCAACCGCATGGACGCGGATGTTAAGCCATCATGGATGATTTTACGGCGTTTCGTTTAATAAACCTTAACAATTTGCATAAAAACCAATCGCTTATGCGGTAACCATGATTACAGAGGTGCCAAACAAGGTTAATCATATGCTCAGGTAAAATCTATTCGCTGGCTTTTATCGGATACAAAAAAAGAGAGCCGAAGCTCTCTTTTTTACCCAAAACGAAAAGTCACTCAGTTTACTTCCAGCTGGTCATCTTGTGGCCTTTAACCGCATAAAATAAAATGAATAGATAACATGGGATCATCACTAAGTAGCCGCCTTGCATGCCAAGGGAGGTTGCTGAGCTGGTTAAGCCCCAGAATACTGGGCCAAATGCGCCACCAGCAATACCCATGATGAGTAGTGCTGAACCTGTGCTGGTTAGTTTACCCATACCAGATAAGGCTAACGGCCAAACTGCTGGCCAAACAATTGCGTTAGCCAAGCCTAAAAAGGCAATTAACAGTAAGGTATCTGGCAGTTGTGCGCCGCCAAATGGCACCAATACAGTGTCAGAAATAGCCGTTGAGCTGCTATCACCAAATACAATACCAAAGGACAACACCACCCCAAGTATGGCGCTAATAAGTAGCGCATTAGGCTGAGATATAAACCGTGGAATACAAATAATCCCTAAGGTGTAACCCACTACCATGCATATCATGGTGTATGAGGTCATCACCCCATAGTTTTCAACCCCTAAGGTGAGTGCATACGTACCAATAGTATCACCAGCGATTACCTCAACAGCCACATACACAAACAAGGCCACCACCCCAAGGGCTAAGTTGGGTTTTGCTAGTGCCTGTTTAATTTGACCTTTACTGGTGCCCTCTTCTGCTTCGTCTTGTTCAAGCTCTGGTAGCGGTGATTTCTTAACAGCATAGGCTAAAATACCAATGAAGATTGCCATGCCTAAATACGGCAGAATTAAGCTGTTAGCCATTTCATCAATTTGAACCTGACTTAGGGTGGTGCCGACGCGATCTTTAAAGCTATCAAGGATTAATGCGGTAAACACCATAGGAGCAATAACACCCGCGCCTTTATTCAAAATCCCCATAACACTAACGCGTGCTGCAGCAGACTCTTCAGGGCCTAAGCGAACCACATAAGGGTTAACAGCGGTTTGTAATAATGTTTGTCCGGTGCCCATAACCAGTTGCGCGAGTAAGAACAAAGCAAACACTTGGGTTTTAGCGGCTGGAATAAAGAGTAAACCCGCCACCATCATCACGCCCATACCCAGCGCCATACCGTTTTTATAGCCCACTTTACGGATGACCCAAGCTGAAGGTAGTGCGGTAAAAGTTACTGCAATATAAAAAGAGAATAGAATTAGTGACGCTTGAAAAGGGCTTAACTGAAGGATTTGCTTTAGATATGGCATTAACGAACCATTAAGCCAAGTTGCAAACCCTAATACGAAAAAGAGTATTGCCACAATGGCCATGGGCACTATGCTGCTTTTTTGCTGACTATTATTCATTGTTGTTTCCATAAACCCTGCTTCTTATTGTCATTGATATTTCAGCACTGACTTACTACTAGTGCCCCATATGAGTCTTATTATTATTGAGTTTTTATCAACAATTTGACCTAGCAATGTTGCTGCAGATCATAATCGTTGTGCATTTCATGTTAAAACATAAACACAGCAAAGACAACGCTGTCATTTCATTAACAACTAAACATCATTGATCACACCACAAGCCCCAAAATAAATCTTGCATGCAGTTCTTAGTGACAGTCCATAGTGACAGTTCTAATAAACAGCTCTCAGAGGCAGCTCTTAGAAACAGCTCAATAAACAATCATTAGATGCGAATAAAAATTTTACGTTGATAAAGCCACAATAAAATTAGCCATTGCACTGTCAGTAAGCTCAGTACAAAGAGTAATGGTTGCCAGTCTGCTGGGGTGGCGCGAATAAAGCCGCCCAATAAACTATTGACTAAGTATTGCCAATTAACCAGACTAGATGCGATATAGATGATGATGGCATTAGTGCCAATCACCACAAAAACAAAGGCCCATTTGTGCCATTTAAGTACATCGATAATGGCGTAAAAAATGGCGAGTAAGATGATGCTCCAACCACTGGTTACCAACACAAAACTGCTGGTCCATAAGTCTTTATTGACCGGAATAATCAAGTCTAATAGCCAGCCTAATGACAATAACGCCGCACCAATAATCACGATACTCAAGACTTTTAGCCATTCACCCCTAAGCCCCCATAAGGGCGGCTTGGCTTTAACAATATAGTGACCGACAAACACACCGATTAAGCCATTTACCACCGCAGGCAGTGTGGATAGCACCCCTTCAGGATCTACGGCTCTATTTTGATATGCGCTACCAGGTAGCAGTATTGAATCCACGTAAGCGTTAATACTATTTTCGGCGCTAAAGCGGGCAAAGGTTTGGCTTGTTTGATTAACAGCTGCTTGAGCTAATTCTGGGTTTTGAACTAGCCCAGAATATAGCGTGAGATCGGGATAAGGAAGATATAACTGAATAAGCCCATAGCCAATTAATAGACTAATGGCGACAATAATTTGGGTTCTAAGGCTGGTATGCCACACCAACATCGCGCCTATAAACCATGCAAAACCAATACGTGCCAACACACTGGCATAACGCACACTGTCGGGATCTGCAGGCATACCAACGCCCCAACCATGATTATAAAGTACCCCTAAAAAAATAAGTAAACCAAGGCGCTTTATAGCATGACGATACAAGGGCAGCCGCTGCTGCATTGGTAGTTTATCTAAGCGTTTTGGTGACAGGCCTAAAGCCACACCGGAGAGGAAAATAAACAGCGGGAATATAACATCATAAAAGGTAAATCCATGCCATTGACTGTGATGCATTTGGCCGTCAAACCAATTCCACCCAGCCCAGCCGGTTAATATAAATAATCCAGCAAATAGGCCCTCACCGCCAAGGATCCAAAACATGTCAAAACCGCGCAGGGCGTCCAATGACATTAATCTTGGCTTCAAAGCGGTTTTAGTCGACATACATTAGCCTTTATCGCATCGGCTAAAAACCACATCGCCATTAATATAGGTTTGGTTAACTTGATAACGCGAGTTATCGTTTGCATTAGCAGCTAACAACACTAAGTCTGCGCGCTGACCTACGGCTATGGTGCCAAGCTTAGCTTGCTGTAGATACTGCGCTGGATATAACGATGCCATTCTAAGGGCTTCTTCATAACTGAGGCCAAGCATGCTAACCGTATTGTTAACTGCGCCAACCATATCAAGTACGCAACCTGCTAGCTCACCTGATTTGGCATTGAGCCTATCACCTTGACGTATGACCTCGGTGCCAAACAGTTCAAAGCTGGCATCATCATCCAGTCCCACCGGTGGCATAGCATCGGTTACTAACATGATTTTGCCTTGGGGCTTAGCTTTAAGGGCAACTTTTGCAGTCGCACTGTGAACATGGTGGCCATCGACAATCAATCCGCACCATGCTGCATCACTTTCTAGCGCTGCGCCCACCATGCCCGGCTCACGAGAGCCAAAGCCTGACATGGCATTAAACAAATGTGTAAAACCGTTAGCGCCAGCATTTAACGCCGCCAGCACAGTGTCATAATCGGCATTTGAGTGACCTAAGCACACCTTTACGTCGTTAGCGATTAAGGTTTTTATCACCTCAACTGAGACATTTTCAGGGGCTAAAGTGACCACTTTTATACCAAGATCTTGTCGTGAAAATATCGCCAGTTCTTCATCTGAAATACTGCGAATAAACGATTGTGGATGCACGCCTTTTTTAGGCACACTTAAATGTGGCCCTTCAAAGTGAATCCCTAACACGCCTGCAGATTGCAGCTTAATAGCCTCGGCAACGGCATCAGCGGCTTGCGCCATCACCTCAACTTTATCGGTAATGAGCGTCGGCAGAAAACCGGTCGTACCAAATTGAGCATGTGCTCGACCTATGGTCTCAATACAATCAAGGGTTGGTGCGCTATTAAACAGTGCCCCGCCGCCGCCATTGACTTGAACATCAACAAACCCTGGCACTAACGTGCCTTGTAAACGCACTTCTTTCGCATTCGATACTGAATCTAAGGCGATGATGTGGCCGTCTTCAATAGAGATCACCGCATCTTGATGAAATTGCTGTCCATCAAAAAAACCGTCTGCTATTAGGGTTTGTCTCATAATGTTCTCTTTATATTGCGTTAATCTTTAACTGCTTACTTCTTAATGCTCACAGTCGAGTCAAACTTATAGTGTTTGGGTGACTTTTTTCAAACCTTCTGGCTGATCTGGGTCAATACCACGGGCAACAGCGACGGCGGCTACATCGATATAAAAACGTTGTAGCAATGCTAATGGCGCAACACGCGGGTGTATTTCAGATGATGTTTGATTTAAATGCACCAAGTCTGCGCCACGTTGTTTTACGTTTTCTATTTGCTCGATATGGCTTTCATAAGACTCATCATTAATGCAGGCATCGACAATAGCCAGTTTCTTTTCAACTAAAGTCACCGGCCCATGTAAAAACTCAGCGCTACTGAATGATTCGGCATGAATAGAACAAACCTCTTTCATTTTAAGGGCGATTTCTTTGGTTACCGCATAACCTAAACCACGGCCAAGCACCACAAGGTTATTAACCCCAGCTAAAGACTCGGCGGTTAATTGCGGCGCTGCGTCAACGGCGGTTTGTAATGCAGCAGGCATTGAATCAACGGCTGCAGCTAACGAGTCACTTTGGGTCCACTCAGCAGTTAACTGCACAATGGCTGATAAAGTCGCTAAGTAGCTTTTGGTCGCTGCGACGGCTTTTTCTTCACCCGCTCTAAGCGGTAATACCACATCGACAATATCTTTAATTGGTGCTGTTTCATCGTTGACTAATGCGACACAAAAAGCGCCGGCTTCTTTAGCCATTCTCGCTTGAGCCAATATATCTGGGCTACGGCCTGATTGTGAAATAACAATCACTAATCCGCCTTCAAGTTGTAAGCTTTTACCATAAACACTGGCAACTGATGGCGCTGCAGCAAAAGTTGGAATGCCCACTTCAATTTCAAATAAGTATTTAGCAAATACCCCTGCGTGATCTGATGAGCCACGACCAACAATCATCACAAACTTTGGCTTAAAACTACGTAGTTTTTCACCAAGCTCTTTGGTTAAGCCAGCATTAGCAGCCAGTTGCTCAGCGATTTTCTGCGGTGCTGAACGCGCTTCACGTTCCATAATTGTATTTGTCATCGAGTTAACCTTAATTTATGTTCAAGTTGATCCATTGAGGTATCAAGTTACTGAGCAGTGCATGGCGATGAATTTATCGTTGACACTGAAAATTTTAAGCGAGTTCAAGATAATTTGGCGAGTTACAGACTCTTGCCGTTATCTGCGGCAAACTGTTGCTGCGCAAACAAGATAGCGCCGATTTCTGGTGGTGATAGCGCTTCAGCCACTTTGCTAGCCACATCAATGTCTAACCAATGTAATAATGGCTCTGCTAGGCCGCCAATCATCGAAAAACGACTAGGATGAATGGCAAATAACTTTCTGGCCATTTCACTAATATAACCCGCTCCCTGTTGCACAATATCAGTGGCAACCTCATCACCATTGTCGGCGCATAACAGCACAATACGGGCTAATTTGGCGTAGGTGCTTGAAGACTGCCCAGCAAGATGCTCGACAATGCCCATGGCATCATCAACATTAAAGTGTGCTAGTAATAATTGTGTTAGTGCGGTGTCGGCGGCAAAGCCGTCTAAATTCAGTAATACATGCTCAGCGGCTTTTTGGCCTAACCATGCGCCACTGCCTTTGTCACCTAATGCAAAGCCATGGCCGCCAATTAATAAACTTTGCTCGCCTACATGGGCAAAGCCACAAGAGCCAGTACCGGTAATAATCACGGCACCATCATCGCCGTTATGGGCACCAATACAGGCAGTATGTAAGTCTGTGGTGAGGTACATTTTGGCAAACGGGTGCTGCCAGTTGTTCACTTGGTCAAACAAACGCGGCACATTCACGCCAGCGAGGCCGACACCGGCGATTAACTGCTGAGCGTAGCTTGGTGCTAAGTTTGCATCTGCCAAGGCAAGCTTGGTTGATTCGATAATTGAATTAAAAGTTTGTTCTAGTCCGTGAAGAGGATTAGCTCTACCTGCTACACCAGTGCCAATTACACCTTTTTGTGGGCAAAATATGCTGGCGCGGCACTTACTGCCACCACCGTCAATTCCGATATAAAGCTGTGATTCATTTTGCTGATTAACGCTCATGACATCCCTCTTGTCTCTATTACCCAAGCCTTTTATAACTGATTTTTATAGGCTCTTTTGTAAGTTAACTTTATGTTACACCACAAATGACAGCGTTGTCATTTACTTTTTATGGTGTTTATAAAACAAACAGCGAAGTAACTATTAAAGCTCTGATTTATATTGATTTTAGCTAGGTAATTAAATTGAAAGTTTTGGATGTTTTGCTGATTTTCTTTTAAAAAAGGACGTTAACCATTCGATTAACGTCCTTTGTATTTAGTTAACTGCGCAGCAATAAAAGCCAGCTATAAAAACAACGAGCGCCCTTTGCGTTTTCCTGATGCGGAAATTGCTCTTATCTCAATATTACCTGATACCTTTACCGGAGCTTGGTATTCAAGCCATGATGCTGTTTCAGCAGCGTTATTGTCACTCTCTTCACTGAGTTGACGATACTCAATCTTAAGCCCTGGAAAGGCAATATTGGCATAAAGCAGTCCAGCTTCAATTTTTGCCCCAACGGTTGGCACCCGATATTCAATGTTAGCCACATCTAACTTAGCCAGCTCTTTATGGCCTAAGGTATTAGCGATGTCATTCCATTGCTGTTGCTGCTGCTTACGCATATCAGCAGTAAAGTAACCTGAGTTTTGATTATAAACCGCGCCTTGATACTGATATGGCACTTCCCACTTTGCTTTATGCCAAGCTTTTTCAGCTAGCATTAGCAGCCGTGGAAACATCATATATTCAGCGACTTCATCACTGCGAATAGTTTCACTCCAGATTTGACCTTGAATACCACTAAAGCCTTTACCTTGTTGTAATGGCGCTGAGGTCACCTTACCTTGCTCATCTTTTTTAACGCTATCGTCGGCGGTAAAGGGGTTATTTTCGATATCATTCCATTGTTCCGCATTCGCAGGTAAGTTATCTGGCATAAAACTAAACAATTTTTGGCTGTTTAGCGCTCGGGTCGCCCAGTAGTAACCATGCTCTTTAGGATCAGCCTCATAGGGGAAATCAAAGTACAACACTTCAGGGTTTGAAAGCACAGTATCCCAACCTAAATTGGCTTGGCTGTGGGCTCTTTGATAACCATGGTGTGAAATCACATCCCAAATGTTGGTTTGTGATTTAGCCGGCATATTGTCTGCATTAGTATGGCTCATACCATCGCTCCAACCTGCAGGTTCAATACCTTTAGCGCTGACCATATTGGCGACGCGCTCAATAAAATAAGCACCTAAATCATCGATCGATTTAACCCCTTTGTCATTGTTAGCAACAAAGTCTACGCATTGTGGTGATTGCTTCCACGCCCCTGCCGTTTCATCAGCGCCAATGTGGTAGCGTTTTAGCGGATGGCCTGCTTGTTGGTGCAATTTAGCAATTTCATCAATGACTTTATCGACAAAGTGATAGGTCGACTCCAAGCACACATTTAGGGTGTTATCGTTATAATACTGCACCGATGAATACACTGTGGTGTCGTTAGCATCTGTCAGTAAGTACTCATTAGCAGCATTATTTTCGCCACTTGCCATAAACTTACGGTAGCGGGCATCCATAGATTTTATCGCAGCACGTGAGTGACCAGGCATATCCATTGACGGGATAACCTCTACTTGGCGGGCGCTGGCATACTGCAAAATGTCTATATAATCGGCTTTGCTATAAAAACCATTTACACTGGCATCAGCAAAAGGGCCACTGCCCAGCTGGGGAATTAAGCAGGTGCTTTCGGTTAAATCATGGCAACGCTTACTACCAATATCAGTAAGCTCAGGTAAGCCATCAATTTCTAAGCGCCATGCTTCATCATCGGCCATATGTAGGTGTAATTTATTGAGCTTATAAGCTGCCATTTGATCGATTAAATCAAATATCAGTTGTTTACTATGAAAGTTACGGGCGACATCAATGTGCATACCACGAAAATCATAACGCGGTGCATCATCAACAACCATAGTATTTATACTGAGTTCTCGAGTATCGATTAACGCTGCAAGTGACGAAAGACCATATGAAAAACCACTGTCGGTGGCGGCGGTAATGGTAATGCCGTCAATGGCCACCTTGAGCTGATAAGCGCCATCAATCCCTTGCTTGTCTGCTGTAACCTTGCTGTTTTTAACAAACGCTAACGACAAGCCTGTATCTGATTGCTTAACCCCAAGTCTCGCTAATCTCGACAAAGCTGCGGCAACTGCTGCTGAGTCAACTTGCTGGTAATTAACCTCAATACCTTGAGACAAATCTACCGGTGTATTACTTGATGTAACGCTAGCACTGAGCGGTGTTGGAATAATGCGATTAATGGCAGCCTCGCGATTAACTACAAGGGCATTATTGGCTTCAAATAACACCTCAGCACGGCTCCACGCTAAGTTATCGGTTGCGGTTCTGCGATATTGCCTTTTTTCATCCGTAAAGGCTTCAACATAGGGTCTAACTTCCATGCCGGTTTCTGCATCAATACTTAATTGAGTGCTAGCTATCACGACAGGCTCTAAACCATCCACCACAATGTAATAGTTTGGCATTGGGTCAGTTTCAGATAATTGCCATAACTCGCCTCTAAAACCAATGCGTTGGGTTACGCCAGCGCTAAAGCCAGTGAATTGTTCGGTGGGGGCAATTTTATGTAAATCACCTTGTACTCGAGTGATACTAAACTGCGGATTTAACACCGCTTGTACTGGGCGCATTTGACTGAAATAAATTGCCCAGTCGGCATGGGGAATATTAACTGAACTGGTTAAATCAATTTCAGCGATAAAACATTGCTCATCAGGCTGTGTTGCTGAGCAACTTTCTTCAGGGACATTGGTCACCATGCGATAAGTGACTTTTAGATCTGCGGCAAATTGTTTTAGGCTTGCTTGAGTCCAAGCGCTATCAGCGGCTTGATTAGCCTTATGTTGCAGATCTGAACCATTAGCTGATTGAGCATCATCAGACGTAGAAGGAGCTGAAGAATACTGGCAACCCACTACGCCTATTGATAGTAATAATGCTGATGCAAGGATGGTCTTTTTCATATATTCCTCAATTTATCCCTAAATGATCATCTGATGAGATGCCGCGCGTTGACTGACTACTGACGTTAGCCTATTTTAGCGAAATTACTGCAGCTAATTTTTAGCGGCAACAGTATTTAATTGATTAAATTTATTAGTGTATTTAGCCTGTTCAATATCTATGTCTCGTTAACTGCTAGGTTTTATCCTTACTAAGAAACCGGCAAAAAAATAGCTGGGAACAAAAATTGTACCCAGCTTATACTCGTTTCTGGGGAGAGACTAAAAGTATAAATTAATGCTATTTCGCCCGACCGAAATAGCATTAAGGCATGGATAATAGGGACCTATAAATTATCCATGTCGACCTTAAAACAACGATTCACACACAAGCAATGACAACGCTGTCATTTAATAATCTACCGAATATAGAACGAGATTTCTACATTTTTTTTATGTTTTGACACAGGTTTGCAACAATAGACATTAAAAACAAATAATAACAGTGGCTTAATTGCTTAAATTAAGCTTAATTGGCTTAGTGATAACCAAGAATATTGGCATCTAGTGGTAAAGAAAGGATTGAATGAAGTAAAAAGCTTTAAGCAAAAGGATCTTATGCTAAATATGCTACTAATAAAAAAGGCATTATTTCAATATATGAAATAATGCCTTAATACGCGCGATACAATAAGATTAAGCTTTAGCCATGATCTCAGTGCGTGCTAGACGGTTAACTTGGTTTAACGATGCTAAATGACCATAGATAGGACCTAGTAAGCCGCGCTTTCTAAGTTCTAAGTAATCTTCATCTGACAATTCATTTAATTTAGCTTCATCAATTAAGTATAAGCCATTGATGTTGCGCTTCTCACCCGCTACATCAACCGTTAATGTTTGGGTTGTTAGTAACTCTTTTTCAGCCAAGAAACCAAGAATGTTGCGGCTTGCTTGATCTTGCTCAAAATGCGCGATTAAGGCTTTTTTGCGGTTTTCTAAGTAAGCAGACTCTTGCTCACCTTCAAATAATGCTTGGCCTTCAGTCTTGCTGACTTCAGCAGCAGATTCGCGAATACCAATCCATACTTTGTCTTTTACTTCTGGGTTAAGTACTAATCCAAGTGGATAGTCACGGACAACAGCAGGGATATATAGTCCTTGCCACTTGCCGTCTTTAATACTCAGGTTTTGACCAGGCTTAAGACCTAACATAGCAACAGCTTGGAATTCACCGCTATCAGTGTTTTTAACGAATACAATTGGGTATTCTGTAGCTGCACGAGCAATCTCATGCAAAGTTACTGGAACAATATGTTGATCTGCAACGTGTGCAAAATTAGTTGCGGTAATTTTTAAATCACCGTGCTTTGCGTGTTCAAGTAACGTAATTTGGTTAGACATCTTGGCTCCTTCAGGCGCTTCTAATCAATAATGATATACATAAAAATAGGGATTCAAATCCCTTTTGTTTTAAACTTTTGCTAGTAGATTAAAATAAAAAATCCCAAAATCTTTAGCTGATGACTTATTATAAAGCCCACTATCATTTAATCTGCAGCTTACGTTACCGTATCAAGCAATAAAGTACCACTAGCTATTCGCTGATATTTCACCTAAATCGTGCCAACTTTCATCTATAAGTATAAATTTCACTCAACTGGGTTCTAAGTTTATTAATCCTGTAGCTAAACCTTTTGTAAACCGTAACGGTTAATTTTATCAAGCAGTGCTCGATGCTCTGGTAAGTCTAGCGCCAGCTTGTGGCCTATTTGCTGTATTTTATTGGCCTGCTGCTGGGCACTTTTAAGGTACTGCGCCTCGAGCGACACGTTTTTTGTTTGATAATGCATCCCGTATAAGACATACAGGTAATTATCAATATTAAACACTTCGTAGCGTGAGAATAGATCATCGGTTATCGGGCTAAAGCTCTGCCATAATTGCAATTTTTGTTGCAAGGATTCAGGTATCGTTTCAGGCTTTTGATTATCTAACCAAAAATCACTGTCAGTTCTATCTGAAATGCAATAATGCAACTTAGCAAACTCCACTACTCGCTCCCACGCGTAACCTATAGTGTGATTAAAGCGCTCAGACAATGCTGGCATTTGCGCCAGTGTCTGCGGTAGTCGCTTGGCTAAGTAACCGGCGGCAAAATCAGTTAATAGTATTGAGGTTGCCTCGATTGGCTCTAAAAAGCCTTGTGCTAGGCCTAATGCTACACAGTTTTTTGCCCAAAATTGTTCGCGGTAGCCCACTTTCATGGGGATTTCACGATGGTGTAACTGGTCTAGTTTCCCGCCTAAATAACGGTTAAACTTTTGCTCAGCTTGTGCGCTTGTCATGTGGTTATCAGAATACACAAAACCAGTACCGCGGCGCTCTGGCAAAGCGATATCCCAAATCCAGCCTGCTTGATGCGCTGTGGCAATGGTAAAAGGGGCAATCGCTTCAGTAATGTCTGTCGGCACTTGGGCAACAATGGCTTTATTCACCAATAACTGATGGGATTTATCCACAAAGCCGACGTTAAGCTTTTTGGCTAACAAAATGGACTCAAAGCCACTGCAGTCGATATAAAAATCAAAAGCTAACTCGCCGAGCTTATCAGTTTTTAAGCGGCTGATATTGCCTACATCATCTATTGCGGCATCTAACACATTGGCTTTGATATGCTCAACGGCATATTTACTTGTGGCGTTAGTGGCTAATAATTGGGCAAATTTTGCCGCATTTAAATGATAAGCATAACTCACCGAGCCAGCGTATTCGGGGGTGGTGATGGATTTAGGTGCCTTTAATGCCTCACAAATGTAATGCTGAGGTGAAACCATTGCACTATAAGCCATATCCTCAGTGGCGGTTTGGTTCCAAAAGGCGCTTAAGTCATCGCCTAATGGGCTTGGTACATCAAATAAGTGATGGTAGCGATTATCTGCGCCATGTTTGGTTTTATCGAGCCAGTTTCGAAATTGGATAGACTGCTTGAAGCTCACATCACACTGCTGAATAAACTCGGTTTCGCTTATTCCAAAGCTTTGTAATGACTGCCTAATCGCAGGTACAGTGCCTTCACCAACACCAATGGGCGGAATATCAGGAGACTCGATTAACGTAACGGACACATCAGCCAATGATTGCACCGCTTTACCAATATGATTTGCAGCAAGCCAACCTGCTGTGCCACCACCGATAATAACAATCTTCTGCACTTTCATATTACGCCTCTTAACTGTTAACTGTAGATAAGTCGCTAATTGGATTTTAACCGTATTTACCAGTGGAAAGTTAAAATCAAAAAGCCTAGCAAGTGCTAGGCTTTTTATGCTTCTAAATCAGATTAAAAACGTAAGTTTAAACCTAACTTATAACGAGCTTCACCTTCAAAGCTCCATGCTGGGTAACCACCTTTTAGCTCAGGCTTAACGTCAGCATCATCAGGTGCAACACCTAATTGAACACTGTCTTCTTCAAGTAAGTTAACTACTTCAAATGTGATACCTAAGTAATCAGTGATATTGTAGTTAGCACTTAAATCAAGTGTACCGAAGTCTTGATGTTCACGGTTACCGTAGAAACCTGGTAACTCACGCATCATGTATTCACTACGCCAGTTATAAGCAACACGTGCTGAGAAGTCATCCATCTCGTAGTAACCAACTAAGTTAACAGTGTGCTTAGAAGAGTCAGAAAATACGCTAACTTGATCAGGGTAGTTCTCAGCTGCAGCATCAGAATCAGCAAAGGTATAGTTAGCAGAGTAACCAAAGCCGTTGTCAAAACCATCTTGGATTTGCAGCTCTATACCTTGGATTTGACCGCCAGTACCATTTTTCTTCGTTGAAACAGTCCAGTTATCTTCACCTGAATTAGGATCAACAATACCAATGCTTTGATCTAGCTTCTGCTCTGAGGTGATAAAAGAGCTGATATCTTTGATAAAGTAAGAAGCACTCATTAACCCGTCAGGACTGAAATACCATTCCACACCTAAATCAGCTTGAGTCGCTTTAAATGGCTCAAGGGCGATATTACCGGTACTAACCACTTGGTTACCTGCAACGTCATCGTTGTAACCTTGCAGTGCCGAAGCTGCAAACATATCAGCATAATTAGGACGTGAAATCACTTGTGATGCTGAAGTACGGATAATGACATCTGGCGCCACATCAAATGCAACGTTGATACTTGGCAATACGTCATTATAACTTGCATCTTTAGTGCTTAAGTTATCGGCATAAGTACCATCAGCTTGCAGCGCGAAATAATCAGATGATGCATCTGTTGATATATAACGTAAGCCGAAGTTACCGCGCATACCGTCTGACTCAAAATTAGCCATTAAATATAACGATAGGTTTTCTTCGTTAATGGTGCCGTAGCCAGCCTTATATACGGTCCCTTCTGTCGAGAAACCATTAATTGCAGCCTTAGCATCACGTAACATGGCATCCATATCTGGCTTAGGTAAGGTATAACCTGCACCCGATGAAATTTGACCACTGTAATATGCTGATGCATCTTTTGCTGCTATATCAGCATTAACGATTGCAGGTAAAGTTAACATGCTAACATCATGATCTGCATAACGAACACCTGTTTTGAATGAGGTAATCGCACCTAAATCAGTCGGGATAGTAAAGTCTAATTGTGCGTAAGTTTCTTCATCTGAGTTTGGCTGCTTTTTAAGTGCCCAACCTGCAGGGGACAATTGACCACCAAAGTCATCTGCGGTGAAGTTTTTATTAGCAACATCTATTTTGATGATTTCACCAGTCGCATCATAAGTACCAGCATAATCAGCAGCGGTACCTAACCAGAAACCATAGTTAGAAGTTAAATCAGTACCACCTTCAGACTTGGTGTTACCCACACGACCTTCTACTTTAAACATGTCATTTTCGTAATCGAAATTGAAATCGTAAGTATTTGAGTCCATGCTAGCTTGGCGCGCCCAAGTTTGTGCCCAACCTGGGTTTTCACCATTACCATCACGGCGATAGAAAGTACAAGTGCCTAAAGAGTTACGCTGTTCACACGCTTCGTCTTTATCATCTGGGAACATCACGAATAATGAGGTATTTGCGTTGTTCGCTTTCATGTCCAGACTCATAATGTCTAAACCGAAATTTAAATTATCTGTTGGACTGTATTGGAATGAACCGTTAATAGCAGTACGTTCACGCTCTTGTTCAAAAGTCGTCGGAACAATATCACCCCAACCAATTAATGACTCAATACCATTGCGTTGATAAGTTGTTTCTGAGCCAGCTGCAGAAATTAAGAAACCAAAGTTCTCATCTTCATTTTTCCAGCTGTATAGGCCTGATAATTCAGGATCTGTTTCTTCAGAAATTGTACCGTAGTCGCCTTTAGCACTAAGGAATACAGTATTGGCATCTAAATCTAATGGCTTGCGGGTTTTAACGATAACGGTACCGCCAACACCACCTTCAGGTAAATCAGCCTGAGACGATTTATATACTTCAATTCCACCGACCATTTCTGATGGTAGTAAACTGTAGTTAAAGCTTCTGTCAATTGACTGTTGATCGTACCAACCGGTAGATGCAACTGAATGGCCGTTTAATAATGTACGAGTCAAGCTGCTAGAAGCACCACGAATCGAAACACCTTGGCCTTGACCAAATTGACGGCTCACAGCCACACCTGGTATACGCCCTAATGACTCACCCACGTCACCATCAGGAAATTTACCGATATCTTCAGCCGTTACCGCATCAACAACAGAGTTAGAAAAACGTTTATCATTAACTGAAGCCTTCATCGAGGCACGCATGCCTTTTACTTCAATTTTTTCGATATTTTCTTCTGTAGTTTCAGCATCTGCTGCAAACGCAGCAACTGAAACCATACTGCCAAGTAGGATAGCAATGTTAGTTGCTAAAACATTTTTCTTAAAATTAATAGGTCGCATCTTCATTTCCCTTCCATAACTTTATTATCGTTTTTGGATACATAACCATTCCAATCGGAATGACAACGCTGTCATGTCTAGAGCAAACATTACACAATATTTAACAGTCTTGCCACAACAAAATAACTTTATTGCAGACAAAATGTGCAAAGCCAGCTTATATAAAACAGATGTAAACACAATTAATAACTAAAAATCAGACACTTAAATGTTGACGATGTTTGTATCAAATTAAGAACAAATAGACTTTAAAGTGAACTCATCCAACCAGAAAAGTAATTCGAGATTGCCTATTAGGATAAAAATCAGCACTATTAGAGTTAAATCGGCTTAGCTTTTGTTTTTACCTACAATATTGATAACCTTCATTTGGGGATGATGGTTATCAATATAAATACAATGCTAAGTTCATCGCCTGAGTTTAAGAGTTAACAAATAATGAAAGTAACCATAAATGATGTTGCCAAACATGCTGGCGTATCAATTAAAACCGTTTCACGGGTCACCAATAACGAATCGTCAGTCAGACAAACCACGGTCGACAAGGTCAATGCGGCAATTAATGAGCTAAATTATCAACCTAACTTAGCAGCAAGAAATCTAGCAAGCACAAAATCCTATGTTATTGGTTTTATTTATGATAACCCCAATGCTTATTATATTATTGATATGCAGAACGGTATTCTTTCTGCCTGCCAAGATAAAGGCTACGAGTTGTTGATCCACCCTTGTAATGCTACCTCTGACACAATTTGTGATGAACTAACCAAAATGGTCAAACACTCTCGGCTATCGGGTTTAGTGCTCACCCCGCCAATGTCAGAAGACCCGAAGATACTTGCAGCACTTGATGAAATAGATGCTAATTATGTAAGAATTATTGCAGGCGAAAGCACTGATGCAGAAAATGGGCTTACTGTACTTGTCAATGATAAACATGGCGCTTTAGAAATCACCCAACACTTAATTGATATGGGTCATAGTGATATTGGATTTTTAAGTGGCGATCAGCAGCATGAATCAACCAAAGAGCGTTTAGCTGGTTTTAAAGATGCCCTTGAGCACAATAATCTTAACGTGAATAACACCTGGGTTTTAGATGGTAAATACTCTTTCGAATCTGGGGTAGAAGGTGCCAATAAATTGATTAACTTAACCAAACGGCCTACGGCAATCGTCGCCTGTAACGATGAAATAGCTGCAGGGGCTTTATTTGCTGCGCGTTTAGCTGGGCTTGATATACCAAAAGATTTATCCATTGTAGGATTTGAGGATAGCCCCTTCTCCCGACAGACGTGGCCCAAATTAACCACAGTGCATCAACCAAACGTGAAAATTGCCAAAGTCGCCACTGAACTGTTAATCGCCAATAGCAAAGAAACGACTGAGAAAAAATCGATGGTATTTACGCCTGAGCCGGTTATTCGGGACTCATCAAGCAAACCATGATGGCAATAGTGACCTTATAATTTATCCCCAATAAAAAAGCCTCAATAAATTATTTATTGAGGCTTTTTTAATTTAATCTATTGTAAATTAAACAGCATCTTCGTTTTCTTCGCCAGTACGGATACGAATAACACGTTCAATATCGGTTACAAATATTTTTCCATCGCCGATTTTACCCGTACGAGCAGTATCAACAATAACCTCAATGGCTTGGTCTAATTGCTCATCTTGAATAACAAGCTCGATTTTTACTTTCGGTAAAAAATCGACCATATACTCAGCACCACGATATAATTCAGTGTGACCTTTTTGACGCCCAAAGCCTTTCACTTCAGAAACCGTCATGCCTGTTATACCTATTTCAGCTAATGTTTCACGCACATCATCTAACTTAAAAGGTTTAATAACGGCTTCTACTTTTTTCATTTATCCACTCCATTCACAGGCAATATGGTATATAAGCTAATCTACGAGTTAATAGATTTTAAGCTATATCGTTAAAATACAATACTATTTATTATACTACGCTAAAGCGCTTTAAGTTTCTGTAGCTATTTTACGTTAATTTTAAAACGTGCTTTTCGTGCAATTGTAACCCTCCCTTATATCGATCATATTTTAAGAGAGTTTTCTTTATTTAACCGCTCATATAGCTTGGGCGGTAGATCGTTTAGTGATTCATGGGGCCGATCATAATTATATTCTTCAAGCCAACTATCCGTGATTTCCCTTACTTCAGTCAAGCTGTTGAACAAATAACAGTCCAATACTTCATTTCGATAAGTTCGGTTAAATCGTTCAATAAACGCATTTTGAGTGGGCTTACCTGGCTTAATAAAGTCTAACTTAATACCGTGTTGTTCAGCCCATATCT